>CAJXPI010000146.1 GCA_913057875.1 uncultured Flavobacteriales bacterium | reverse complement strand
ATCTACACAGAGTAGATCGTCGGCAGCGTCAGATGTGTATAAGAGACAGTTCTGACTTTGATCGAATTAGAAGCGAATATGAAGTAGCAAAAGCAGAAGTAATTGCTGCTGAGGAGAGTTTGCGAGCGGCCCAATTCAGTATAAAAAGTGCAGAGGCTACAGTTAAGGAAGCTACCGATAATTTGAAAAGGACTACGATTTACAGTCCGATGGACGGAACGGTAAGTAAGTTAAATGTGGAACTAGGTGAGCGAGTAGTCGGAACCGCTCAAATGGCGGGTACGGAGTTAATGCGCGTAGCTGATTTAACAAAAATGGAGGTTCATGTAGAAGTGAATGAAAGTGATATTGTTCGTGTTAAAATTGGAGATAAAGCGACCGTTGAAGTAGATGCCTATCTGAATAGAAAATTTACCGGAACCGTAAAAGAAATTGCTAATTCTTCTGCTGCCAGTGGAATGCAATCTACCAATGAAATTACGGTTTTTAACGTAGAGATAAGCATTGATGGTGAATCGTATAAAGATCTGGTAGATCCAGAAAACCCACATTTAAGTCCTTTTAGACCAGGAATGTCTGCTAATGTTGAAATATTGACTAACGAACTAAAGGATATTTTAATGGTTCCTATTCAAGCCGTAACTATTCGCCCAGATACTTCCGATAAGGTAATGCGTAAAGTGAAAATTGACTTAGATAAGTTTAAAGATGATGAGCTGTTTGAGGTGGTTTTTGTGCTAGAAGATGGGAAAGCCTTAATGAAAAAAGTGGCTACGGGAATTCAGGACACAAAAAACATTCAAATTACAGAAGGGCTAGAAGAAAATGAAAAAATCATTTCCGGACCGTATTCTATTGTTTCAGTTAAACTTTTACATGAAGATAAAGTAGAAGCAAAAAGTAAAGAAGATCTTTTCAGTGAAGTTGAAGATTAGTCACTCAGGTAAATGTATTGAACTTAAAGGGAAGCAAGTGCTTCCCTTTTTTGTTTCTGAAATTTGCTGAATTACTTTTGCATTATGGGTAAAATTTTGAATTTAGAGACCTCTACAACCGTTTGTTCAGTTGCGGTATCTATAGATGGTGAGGTTAAATCTGTTCATGAAATAAACGAGGGGTACTCTCATGCAGAACAGTTAGAGATTCTCATTCAAAAGGCATTACAAGATTCTGAGGTCAAAATGAGTGAACTGGATGCTGTTTCCGTTAGTAAAGGGCCAGGCTCTTATACCGGACTAAGAATAGGTGTTTCCTTAGCAAAGGGGATTTGTTTTGGGGCTCAAATTCCATTAATATCGGTTCCTACTTTAGAGGCCATTTCGTTAAACCCAAGAGTACGTAAGCAAGATGTTGGGTTGAGAATCCCAATGCTCGATGCGCGTAGAATGGAAGTGTATGCTTCTGTGTTAGATACGCAGAATGAATGGGTTGAAAAAACGAGAGCAATAGTGATAGATGAAGGGTCATTTACTGATCACCTAAATCAAAAATGTTTCTTTTTTGGTCCTGGTATGGACAAGTGTAGGGAAGTGCTTTCGGTTCATGAAAACGCCCATTTTGTCAAAGATGTACTTCCTTCCGCAGCATTTATGGCTAAAATTTCGGAGCATAGGTTGCAATATTCATGCTTTGAAGATGTGGCATATTTTGAACCATTTTATTTAAAAGATTTTGTGGCAGGAAAGCCTAAAAAACTCTTGTAGGAAACAGAACTAACATCCTTTTGTAGTCCTAACAATTATGTTAATTTCGAAGCTTCAATTTTAGAGTCTAAAGAGCGTTTTTGTAGACATTTTATGTGGGATTTACTAGCCAGATTTATTGTTAGAAATAGTGTGTTGATTTTTGTTACCATCTTGGTAGGAACCATGGTGGTGGGTTACAATTCAACCGAACAACACCTGCAATGGACTCTTCCTAGGATGCTGCCTGACAACGATTCAACCTATGTGGCCTATAACCAATTCAAAGAAAGATTTGGAGATAAGGGATCTGCCTTGGTATTGGCCATTGAAGAAAATCCGTTGGAAGATTTAAACTTCTTCAATTCTTGGATTCAATTTGCAAAACAAATTGAAGCAGTAAACGGGGTAGATACGGTGCTGTCGGTAAATCAATTATTTAATGTAGTAAAAGATACTACCAGTCAAAGTTTTGATTTGCAAAAGGTGGTTCCAAATGAACTAAAAACGGTTGCCGAATTAGATAGTGTACGATCTCTTATTTATTCTCTGCCTTTTTATAAAGGGCGAATTTTAAATGATACCAATCATGTAAATCTAATGTTGATTTCGCTTGACTTAAAAGTGTTTAACTCTTCTGAGAGAGAACGCTTAATTGATGAAGTTTTTAATGTAGTAGAAAAATATCGAAAGGAGCGTGATTTAAAAATGCACTATAGCGGCATGCCCTATATCCGTACCATGATTACCCGCCTAGTAAAAAAGGAACTCGGTCAGTTTTTAGGGTTTGTAGTATTGGTAACCATTACTATACTTCTCATTTTCTTTAGGTCTATTGCCCCTGTGGTGGTTTCATTATTAGTGGTTTTATTAGGCGTGACATGGAGTTTTGGGATTATCGCATTTTTTGGCTTTGAGATCACCATACTTACCGGGATTATTCCATCATTAATTATTGTCATTGGAATACCTAATTCCATTTATCTCATAAATCGATATCATTCGGAGTTCGCTCTTCATGGCAATAAAGTAAAAGCCATTAGTCGTGTGGTACGAAAAATTGGACAGGCCACTTTGTTAACCAATCTAACTACTGCTGTTGGATTCTTAGCTTTTGTATTTACAGAAAGTACCATCCTAGTAGAATTTGGAATTGTCGCTTTTTGCAATATTTTGGTGCTGTTTGTTCTTTCTATCTTTATGATTCCTGCCATACTTGGAATCTTACCTCCACCAAAGCCAAAACAGATGTATCATTTGGATCGTAAGGGATTGAATAAAGTGGTGGAAGGCCTCATTAATATTATCACCTACCATAGACCTAAAGTTTATGTTTCCTCCGCAGTATTGGTTATGGTTTGTCTTTACGGGTTGTCTTTAATGACCACCACAGGTAATCTTACCGATGATTTGCCGAGAAGTAGTTCGGTAGTAAAGGATTTACAATTTGTGGAGGAGAATTTTAATGGTGTAATGCCATTTGAAATTGGAATCGATGCTGGTAAACCTGGAATGGTATCCAAAACATCTACCCTGAAAAGGATGGATAAATTAAGTGAAGTATTTAATGAATACTCGGAATTTGGAAAGCCAATGAGTATTATTGAGGGAGTAAAATATACCAAACAAGCCTATTACGGAGGTGATCCTTCCAAGTATCAATTAATAAAGGGAGGCGAAAAAGTTTTTATTAAAAAGTATTTAGATAATACAGAGGGAAATACTTCTATTCTTGATTCCTATGTAGATAGTACCGGACAGTTTGCACGAATCTCCGTGCCAATGAAAGATGTGGGCAGTATTGAAATGGATTCTTTGGTGGCCGCCATTCAGCCTCATGTAGATAAATTGTTTCCATCGGATAAATTTAAAGTGTTATTAACTGGACCGGGTTTAGTTTACTTGAAGGGAACTAAATATTTGGTGAAAAACTTATTGCAAAGTTTAGCCTTAGCAATTCTAATTATTGGTTTGCTAATGGCTGGTTTATTTAAGTCTTACCGCATGATCATCATGAGTATCATGGTAAATATGATACCCTTATTGGTTACAGCTGCAGTGATGGGTTTCTTTGGTATTCCATTAAAGCCCTCCACTATTTTGGTTTTTAGCATTGCTTTTGGAATCTCTATTGATGATACCATCCACTTTCTGGCTAAATACCGACAAGAATTGGAGCAGTGTGAATGGGATCTAAAACCTGCTGTGATTGAATCTATAAAAGAAACCGGGGTAAGTATGATGTACACATCCATTATTTTGTTCTTTGGGTTTGGGGTATTTGCCTCGTCTAATTTTGGAGGAACTCAAGCCTTAGGAATTCTTACTTCTTTAACACTAATTATAGCAATGTTAGTAAACTTAGTGTTGTTGCCATCTCTACTTTTATCAATGGGTAATTCCTTAACCAATAAGGCCTTTAAAGAACCTCTTATTGAAATTATAGATGAAGAAGACGATATTGACTATGCGGGGTTACGTATAGAAAAATCGGAGGAACCAAAAAAGCAATCGTAACACCTCTCTGTTTCTAGAGGTATTACCACGCATATACTACTGAAGAAAATATGGAACAGATTTCAGATATATCAAAAAAGTTAAATCAAAGTATTGTAAGACTAGGAATCAACGGTGAACCAAATGGGTTGTACGAGCCTATCCGATACATTTTAAGCCTAGGAGGAAAGCGTATTCGTCCTCTAATGACATTAATTGCGGCCGAAATGTTTGATTCTACTCCCTATCACGCTATGCCGCAGGCTTTGGCTATTGAGGTGTTTCATAATTTCACTTTGTTACATGATGATATCATGGATGAG
This sequence comes from uncultured Flavobacteriales bacterium, assembly GCA_913057875.1. Taxonomy (GTDB): domain Bacteria; phylum Bacteroidota; class Bacteroidia; order Flavobacteriales_G; family Salibacteraceae; genus CAJXZP01. The sequence goes on along the minus strand of CAJXPI010000146.1, from coordinate 3,127 downwards.
GCTCCGCTTAGACGAAACAAGGAAACGGTACACCTTAAGTGGAATGTAAATACCGGAATTCTTAGTGGCGATGCCATGTTGATTAAGGCGTATCAGCTTCTTAGTGCCACTCCAGCTATTTATCTTCCTGAAATCTTAAACTTGTTTAACGATACTGCTATTGGGGTTTGTGAGGGACAACAATACGATATGGAATTTGAAGAGCGTGATGATGTGACAATTTCGGAGTATATGGAAATGATACGTTTAAAAACAGGCGTCCTTTTGGCATGTGCTTTAAAAACAGGAAGTATTGTAGGAGGTGCAGAAAAGGATGAAGTGGAAGCTATGTATGCTATTGGTGAGAGTTTAGGACTGGCTTTCCAGTTGCAAGATGACATTTTAGATGCTTTTGGTACTGCCAAGGTGGGTAAAAGAAAAGGTGGAGATATCATTTCGAATAAAAAAACATTCTTGTTGTTATCGGCCAAAGAGTTAGCTACGGGAAATTTAAAAGAAGATTTGGATTATTGGATCGATGCACAAGATTTTGATGAAGAAGAAAAAGTTTCTGCGGTACTGGAAATATTTGAATCCTTAAAGATTAAGGAATTAGCGCAAAATGAAATGTTGAAATATAGCGATAAAGCATTCCAATTATTAGCTGATTTAAAGGTGGCCAATGAAAAGAAAGTGAATCTTCAAGAAATTTTAGATCAGCTTCTTAAACGCGAGTTTTAATGGCTATTGTTTGGCAAGATGAATATGAAGGTGTCTTAGAAAAATATGCTGATCTTGTTGGGTTAGTTTGGCGTCAGGTGCAAAAAGATTTCTCTATGGAAGCCATTGAGTTGAAAGAGGCTGAAATATCAACCTTAAATGATGTTTTCCTGGCCTTAGAACCGCAAATAACCCGCCTAATTCAATTGAATTTTAATGACGTAATGCGGTTATTATATCGAATTGATATTAGCGAGGAGAAAGTCAGAAAGCAAATGGATATTATGCCGGATGATGCTTCAAGGGCTATGACTATCTTAATTCTTCGAAGGGAGATTGAAAAGGTTGTTTTGAGAAAGCAGTATAGTGCATAGCAAAAAAAAACTCCCTGATGCCTGCGCATCAAGGAGCTCTGAAATTAAACAATTATGAAAAATCTTACTCTGTAATCATGATTCTTTTGGATACTACGGTATTGTTTGAAACAAAATTGATAAGGTAAAGCCCGCTCTGTAAATTCCCTAAGTCTAAAACCTCATTGAAATTCTTTCCGTTTAGCGTTTTCTCTAAAAGAATTCGACCTTGTAAATCCACTACGTTTAGTCTTACATTCTCTACTTCCGTTAAAGTACCGTGAATTCTGAAAACACCTTGGTTTGGATTCGGAGCGATGGTGAGACCTGAAATCCATGCGCTATTTTGAATGCCACTAGGACCGCAAACGTCACATGATTCCCAACATACTGCAGGTAAACTAGTGTCGGCCATAGGAACTAAGACTCTGTTGGTAAAGGTTCCTGAGACATCCGTTTTTGTAACCGTACATGGATCACCTTCCGTTAAACTTTCTTGAACATCCCAACCATCTAAAGTGTATTTGAATTCGATAGAATCTGTAGGCACGGTAACGGTAATTTCGTAAATGTCATCATTGTTAGGTGATGTCATTTCGGCACATGTACCACACCAATTATTAAATGTTCCATTCACATACACCTTGGCGTAAGTTCCTGAATATTCGGTTAAGTCTACTTTGAAAGTTACATCTGCGCTAACCGGTCCTGAGGCACAGGTTTCACAAGATTCCCAACATACTGGAGGTAAAATGGTGTCACTGTTAATAATGATGAAACGATTTGTATTAGCTCCCGAGGTTTTGGTACAAGTACTACCTGCCAATAAAGATTCTTGTCCTGCCCAGTTATCGTATGAAAACTTATATTCTGTAGAATCAGAAAGAGGAACGGTAATAGACCAAATTCCATCGCCATCTGAATCGCTCATGGCAGAACAGTTACCACACCATCCATTAAATAAACCGTTTACTTCCGGAGTAGTGAATGTGCCTGAGTAATTATTCATGTCTACTTGGAACGTAACATCAAAAGGTCCTCCAACGCATGAAGCACATGAATCCCAGCATACGGCTGGTAAAACGGTGTCGCCCGTTAATACGATAAATCTATTGGTATTCGGTCCTGTTGTTTTTGTACAAGATGTCCCTGGCGTTAGTGCTTCTTGTCCTGTCCAATTGTCATAGGCAAACTTGTATTCGGTAGAGTCGTCCATTATAGGTACAGTAATTTCCCATATTCCATCTCCATTTGCATCTGTCATTGCGTTACAATTCCCGCACCATCCATTAAACATGCCATTTACCTCTGGAGTTGTGAAACTGCCAGAATAGCTATTCATGTTCACTCTAAAGGTAACATTATAACTGGTTGGAGCTACGGGGGTTCCTCCAAAGAAAATTTCATCGCAATAGTAGGTTTTGGCACCTGCCGTTGCTCCGTCTGTTCCAAAGTTATAGAATATACTTAGTTTGTCATAGGTATAACTATAATCTATTGGGGCAGTTCCAGAAGCTTGGGTTGAAAAATCAAATACCAGCGTATCCCATGCGTTTGCCACAGTAGTCATTACTTCCGTTTCTACACTTTTCGTAGGGTCCGAATTGTCCTCCGCTTTCAAACGAACAGGAATCCCTGCGTCTGGAGAATACACGTACACTGTAATAGTATTTGCGGTTGCGTTAAATGGAATTGGAGTTGCTAAACCTGTAAGATCACTCAAGGTGGTTCCTGCCCAGGTTGTTGCGGAATCTGTTTTAATAGATTGCAATACGGTATTTGATCCATTTAATGGATCGGCTACTATAGAAGAGCTGTTGCTTCCAAAGTCAATTACCGTATAGTTGGTCGTTGATCCTTCCCAATCAATTGGGAGGTCTATTTGCGTTTGGCTATATCCAGCCGTGCAAATTAAAAATGCGATTAAAAATGTAATTTTTTTCATAGTGTAAATGTTTGACTCAAATATAGTTACTTTTAGTATAAAAAACAATAAGTAGTTAATTTTAGGTTTTAAACCACTATAAAGCCTGTCTCTTATACACATCTGACGCTGCCGACGATCTACTCTGTGT
>CAJXPI010000145.1 GCA_913057875.1 uncultured Flavobacteriales bacterium | reverse complement strand
TCTACACAGAGTAGATCGTCGGCAGCGTCAGATGTGTATAAGAGACAGATACAAGGGCGGTCATGAAAGATGACATGGCATAAACCTCACCTTCAACGGCACTAAACCAAAAGGTATCAGAAAATGTAAATGCTAAACTTCCTAGAAGCGAACTGCCTAAAATAGCAATGATGTTTCCGTTGGTCATTTCTTCACCTCGAACCATTTTCTTAGCCAGGTACGTAATGGTCCAGAATAAGAACATAATAGTCAATGCACTGGTAAAGGCAGATAAAAGGTTGACCATGTAAGCTACATTTTCAGGAGAAACGAACATCGAAACTACTCTGGCAACCAATAAGAATGTAGGCGCTCCCGGGGGGTGACCAACTTCTAATTTGTATGATGTAGCAATATATTCCCCACAATCCCAGAAACTGGTGGTAGGTTCTACTGTGGTGCCATAAGTAATGAAGGCGATAAGGAATACAATTATTCCTCCAAGGTTGTTGAGCTTTTTAAAATCCATTTAGCTTGTATAAAGTATTTTTTGAATTGATGAACGAATCACAAATATGACGTAACCCCGTTCAAAAAACGGCTCAAAGTAAATCAAATTTTAAGATTATTAACAATTTTTAGAGTCTCATTGCCATATTTTAATCTAACGTCATATTTGTGTTTAAAGAATTGATTTGCAGTTATGTAACTCCTGACAAGGCGTTTGTGTGTTTTCCTTTTGATAATACTTTTTCTAAATACGAAGTTTTATGGCTAGTAGGAGGTTAAAATTAAGTGTTAAAACTATTTTTGTACTACATGTTTTATTGGATCACAAGAATTAAATGTGTGGTAAAAAACAACTATGATTAGATTCCTTTTTATGGCCATATTGGGAGTGGTTAGCTTAGGCTCTCATGCTCAAAATATTCGATTTTCATTACAAGCTGGAGCGGCAGTCCCGTTGGGAGAATTTGCCAAAGATGATGTGCATCCTGAGAATGGTGGTTTTGCCCAAACGGGTTTTGACATGAAGTTTTTGGGCGAGCGTATTTTTGAAAATAATTTTGTGGCAGGAATGAATATTGGATTCAGCATGTTTGGTATTGATAAAGATGCATTAAAGAAGTTTATTAATCCAGATAATCCTGAATTGGTAAGAGCCGAAACGCAAGCCTTTCAAAATATTAACTTACAGTTTAGAGGAGGTTATAATTGGAAGGTTACGAATGAAAACCTGCATTTAAAGCCTTTTATTGATGCAGGATTTGGTGTTTTTAATAGTGCCTATTATGCCATTCAGGATAATGGAGGGGATACTTATTTGAAGTCTGGAAATACCGGATTCTCATTATTACTGTCTCCCGGATTAGATGTTACGTTAATGGTAAATGACTTTGTTGGAATTACCATATATGGTACGTATCAATTTGCAAACTACAAGGTGGAAGAGGAGTATACTGTATCGGGAAATCCGACTAACCCCATTTATAATCAAACGCAAGAGTATAAGTATTCAAGTATGTGTTTTGGTCTAGGAGCAAACGTAACTTTATAGAAATGGCTATTCAAAAAACACTTCCGGTAATGGAAGAATTTCTCACTATTCAAGGCGAAGGAGCAAATGCCGGACAGGTAGCTTACTTTATTCGGTTAGCTGGCTGTGATGTGGGGTGCTCATGGTGTGATGTAAAAGAATCATGGGACAAAAATGAACATCCAGAAAAGTCGATTGCTGAATTGGTGAAAAATGCCAAAGATTCTGGGTCTCCTAATGTGGTGGTTACTGGAGGTGAACCAACGCTGTATAATTTGGAAGATCTGACTTTAGAATTAAAAAACGAAGGTTTGCAAACTTGGATTGAAACCTCGGGAACGAATACAATTACCGGAATTTGGGATTGGATCTGTTTGTCTCCCAAGAAATTTAAAGCACCTTTGGCCGAGTCGCTGTTGTTGGCAGATGAATTGAAGGTAATTGTTCTAAATAAAAGCGATTTAAAGTGGGCTGAAACTATGGTGCCTCAGTTGGCTTCTAACTGTAATTTATACATGCAGCCAGAATGGAGTAAAAAGGAAAAGGCCTCAGATTTAATTATTGATTACGTAAAAAAACATCCTGAATGGAGAGTATCTCTGCAAACACACAAGTATTTAGACATACCTTAAAATGGATTCTTACATTTTTGAGCTGTTTCATTATTTCGGTGACAATAGCTCAAAAAGTGCCTTTACACACTTCTAGTTCTAAGGCCAAAAAGAAATTTGAAGAAGCGCAAAATAGCTATAACTTGTATTACATGGATATGGCCATTAATTCTGTGAATGCTGCTTTGGAAGCAGATGAGAATTTTATTGAGGCTTATTTGTTGAAAGGACAAATCTTCATGGATGAACACAATTTTGTGGAAGCTATTCCTTTATTTCAAAAAGGCCTGGATTTAGATATCAATAAAGATATTCCAGTAATTTACTTGATGCTAGCCGAATGTCAGTTGGAGGAGGCCATGATTATGGAAGCCATGGAAAATCTAGAAAGTTTCAAAGCCCAACCTGGAGTTTCACAATACGCTAAAAATCAAGCGGAGGAATTGATTCAATTAGCCGTGTTCCGTAAAACTTTAATGGAAAACCCGGTAGCTTTTAACCCTATTAATTTAGGCGAGAATATTAATACGAAATGGACCGAGCATTCGCCTACTTTAACCGTTGACGAAGAAACTATTTACTTTACTAGAAAGCTTTCTATGGGAGAGATGCAAGGTAGAGAATTATGGAATGAGGATTTGTTTGTTTCCCATAAAGGGGCGAATGGTAAATGGCAAAAGGCAGAAGCTTTAGGCCCTGAAATAAATACAGCAACCAATGAAGGAGCTTCAGCTATATCTCCTGATGGAAAATATTTGTTTTTCACCTCATGCGATCGTAGAGATTCTAAGGGAAGTTGTGATATTTATATTGCTTCCAAAAGTGGTGATGGTTGGGTGAAAGCAAGAAATTTAGGCTCAATAATTAATACACGTACTTGGGAGTCTCAACCTTCTTTTGCTCCAGATGGACGAACACTTTATTTTGTGAAAAGAGTAGGGCCAAGAGGAAAGTCGCGTAAAGATATTTACACTTCTCAAATTCAGGATAACGGTCAATGGTCGAAGGCTGTTCCTATTTCGATAAATACTTCTGGAAATGAAGAGTCTCCCTTTACCCATCCAGATGGGGAGTCATTCTATTTTACCTCAGATGAATATCCGGGAATGGGTGGGCGTGATTTATTCCTTTCGAAAATTGATTCAACGGGTGCTTTTGGAGAACCAATAAATCTTGGATATCCTATAAACTCGCCCAAAGATGAAGTGAGTCTATCTGTTTCTGCTAGCGGTAAATATGCCTATTTTGCTTCAGGTATGGAAGGTGGTTTTGGAGGCTGGGACTTATATAAGTTTGCTTTGCCAGAGGAAATCAAACCAATTCCAGTAAACTTTACAAAAGGTGTGGTATATGACGCGGTAACTATGGAGCCCATTGGGTCTAAGTTTGAAATAATTGACTTGCAATCAGGAAATATTGTTGTAGAAAGTTTTTCGGATAAAAAAACAGGTGAGTTTTTGGTTACTATACCTACAGGTAGAGATTACGCAGTTAACGTGTCGAAAACAGGATACTTATTTTATTCTGCAAATTATTCGCTAGCAAAGGGGGATGATACTTCACGGGTATCATTTGATATTCCTTTGAGCCCCATCCAAGAAGGTGTTGCTGTGGTATTGAATAATGTGTTTTATGCTTTTAATAGCTATGAACTCCAAGAGATTTCTAAATTAGAATTAGATAAATTGGTGGTTCTATTAGAAAAAAATTCTTCAATGCATATTGAAATTGGAGGGCATACAGACAATAAGGGATCTGTTTCCTACAACCAAAAACTTTCGGAGAACAGAGCAAAATCAGTTTATGACTATTTGGTGAAACAAGGAATTCCAACGTACCGCTTAGCTTATAAAGGGTATAACTTTAGTGAACCAATTGAAAGTAACGATACCTCGGAAGGAAGAGCTAAAAATAGAAGGACCGAATTTAAAATTACCAAGGTAGAATAGCCATGCGGAGGTATTTTATCAAATTAGCATACAACGGAAAACCATTTAAGGGATGGCAAATCCAACCCAATGACCCTTCGGTACAAGAAGAGATTGAACGTGCCTTGTCTACTGTTTTAAGAGAGAAAATTGGAGTGGTAGGATGTGGAAGAACGGATTCTGGTGTTCACGCGAGTGAGTACTATGCTCACTTTGAAACTACTCAAAATGTAGAAAGGGAGTCTTTGAAATTTAAAATGAATTGCATGCTTCCTTTTGAAGTGGCTATTCATGATATATTTCCAGTGACAGAAGATTTACACGCAAGATTTTCGGCAGAAGCAAGAACCTATCATTATTTCATAAATCAAGAAAAGAACGCATTTAACTATGAGCAATCATGGTTTATGCATAAACCTTTGGTGGTAGAGAATATGAATGAAGCTTGTAAATTACTTTTAGGTAAGCACGACTTCACTAGCTTCTCTAAGCTTCACACTCAAACACGAACAAATTTCTGTACGATAACCGAAGCCCGTTGGGAGCGCAAGGGAGCGCAATTAATTTTTACAGTTACAGCGGATCGGTTTTTACATAATATGGTTAGAGCTATTGTTGGTACCTGTTTAGAAGTAGGCAGGGGGAAACTATCAGTTGCAGGTTTTCAAGAAGTAATTGATGCTAAAAGTCGACAAAAAGCAGGGGTTTCTGTTCCAGGGCATGGATTGTACCTAGCGAAAATCCAGTACACAGGAATTTAGTTTTTCAAAAAGTTTAGATCAAAAAAAAGCGTCTCGAAAGACGCTTTTTTTATTTTCAATAGGTTGTATTCTTAACCGTTCATAGAGATTAAGAACTCTTCGTTGCTGCGTGTGTTTGCAATTCGGTCTCTTAAAAATTCCATTGCTTCTACTGGATTCATATCTGCTAAATGCTTTCTTAAAATCCATAAACGTTGTAAGTGTTCTTTCTGTAATAAAAGATCATCTCTACGGGTAGAAGAAGAAACGATATCAATAGCAGGGAAGATTCTTCTATTGGAAATCTTACGATCCAATTGAAGTTCCATGTTACCGGTACCTTTAAATTCTTCAAAAATTACTTCGTCCATTTTAGAACCGGTTTCTGTAAGAGCCGTTGCTAAAATGGTTAATGAACCACCGTTCTCAATATTTCTTGCGGCTCCAAAGAATGCTTTTGGTCTTTGTAATGCATTAGCATCAACACCACCCGAAAGTACTTTACCTGAAGAAGGAGCTGTTGTATTGTAAGCACGCGCTAAACGCGTAATAGAATCCAGTAAAATCACAACATCGTGACCACTTTCAACCATTCTCTTTGCTTTTTCTAAAACAATGCTAGCCACTTTTACGTGTTTATCAGCCGACTCATCAAACGTAGATGCAATTACTTCTGCATTTACATTGCGCTTCATGTCCGTTACCTCCTCTGGTCTTTCATCAATTAAAAGAATAATTAAATAAGATTCTGGATGATTTTCAGAAATAGCATTGGCCACTTCTTTTAATAATTGTGTTTTACCCGTTTTTGGTTGTGCCACAATTAATCCACGCTGACCTTTACCAATTGGACTTACTAAATCAATGATTCGAGTAGAAATTGATCCAGATTTTGAACCTCCCGTAATGTTAAATTTCTCTTCCGGAAATAGTGGTGTTAGGTAGTTAAATGGAACACGGTCACGAACTTGTTCTGGAGTTCTACCATTAATGTATTTCACTTTTACTAAAGGAAAATATTTTTCACCTTCTTTTGGTGGACGAACCACACCTTCAATAGTGTCACCTGTTTTAAGTCCGAACAATCTTACTTGAGAAGTAGATACATAAACATCATCAGGAGAAGGTAAATAGTTGTAATCCGAAGAACGCATAAATCCGTAACCATCAGACATTACCTCAATAACACCTTCTGTTTTGATGCTGTCCCCAAAGTCGTAAGTAAACTCCTGACGTTGGTTATGATTTTGGTTTTGATTCTGACGATTTCCTTGATTGTTACCGTTATTTCTTCCTTTATTTTGATGGCGTTCTTTATCTCTTTGACTTTGTTGTTGTCTTTTATCTTGAGAATGTACCCCACCAGCAGCAGGGCCCTGCTTAGACTCAGATTTTTCAACCGATTTGTTTTGGTTGTTTCTTGGTCTTTCTCCTGCTTTTTTCTCTGGAGTTGCTTCCGTTTTCTTTTCCTGAGTTACAGCCGATTTAGATTCTTTGCTTTCAACCGGTTTCTCAACAGGCTTAGCTTCTTCTTCTTCTTTAGAAGGTGCTTTTTGATAAATCTTAGCAGGATTGTTTGGTTTTCCACTTCCTTTTTTGCTGGCCATTCTTTGCTTTACCTTTTCTAAAAGATCAAGTTCCACTTGTCCAGATGGCTTAGCTTCTACTTTTTTCTCTTCTTTAGGTTCCGGTTTAGCCTTTTTGGGCTCCGGTTTCCTTTCTGGCTTTGCTTCCTTTTTTGGAGCAACAGGTTTTTTTACAGTTTTTGTTGGTTTAGGTTTAGGAGTAGACTTAGGTTTCGGCTCTGTTGGCATTTCAGCTTGAGCATCAAGAATTTGGTAAACTAAATCTTCTTTTTTCAGTTTGTTATAACCTGAAATGGAAAGATCTTTGGCCAAAGCCTTTAATTCATCAACTTTTTTTTCGTTGAGCGATTTAATATCGTACATATTATAAATGTAATTGGTCTTTTTAATTTAAAGAAAAGTACCGTGTGATTTTTTTGTTATTGGAAAGCGATAGTTATTGGAATGGGAAAAGTACCGCTTTTGTATTTCTCTTGCAATATTATAATTTTTTTTGACTTTATAAATCACAAAAGTGTAATTCCACTAAATTTGCCGAAAATTTTTTGAAATGATTCAACGTATCCAATCTTTATATCTATTTGCTGGAATTGTATTAGCAGCTGCCATTTTATTCTCAGGTTTATTTTTTGTGTCTAACGGAACGGAAAATATGATTGTAGGAGCTTTTGGCATTAAAGAAGGCGCTTTAGTTGTAGATTACCCAACTACCTTGCCCATTATTGTATTAGCAGTTGCTATGATCCTTACTCAAGGATATGCTTTTTCTCAATTTAAAAATAGACCGTTGCAGGTTACTTTGGTTAAATTAAACATGTTATTATGTGTTTTAACTATTGGGTATATTGGGTTTGAATTTTATTCTTTTTCAAGCCAAGATTTAAAAGTGATGCCGTTTATTGGCGTGTTTCATTCTCCATTGTTGTTATTTTCAAATTTTTTGGCTCTAAGAGGAATTAATAAAGACGAGGCTTTGGTTAAGTCGGTTGACAGATTACGTTAAAATAAAACAGCCTTCCAAAAGAAGGCTGCTTAAATCTTTGATTATTGAGCAATAATCTGTTCGAAATAGAAAATTATCCGTAAACCCATTCCAAACCCCTAATATCTATTGTATAATAGTTAATTAGTTCCTTACGAATATAATCAAATTTGTTAATCAATACGTCAGGAATTTGTAACGTTTGAAATTTCAAGGAATTTAGGAGTAACTTTTCGATACAAAATTTCGCAAATTTTTTTCCTTTGAAAT
>CAJXPI010000144.1 GCA_913057875.1 uncultured Flavobacteriales bacterium | reverse complement strand
GTGGGCTCGGAGATGTGTATAAGAGACAGTTCCAGTATGTTAATTAAAACATTTTTTTCACTACTTCTTTTTTCTTTTTCTATTAGCCTAAGCCATGGTCAGGGATACATCACAAAAACCTTACAACACAATGGTTTAACAAGAACCTACAGCATTTACGTTCCTGCTAGTTATAATGGAACTACAAGCTTCCCTTTGTTATTTAACTTTCACGGAGGCAACGATGTCATTTCAAATTGGCAAACCACTGCCGATATGAGAACTAATGCCGATACGGCTAATTTCATTTTGGTTTATCCTCAAGCGCAACCCGACCCAAGTGATGGTAATTCACTCAATTGGCTTCCTAAAACACCCGGAACCTTTGATGATGTTCCATTTATTAGCGCCCTCATTGATTCAATTTCCAGTAATTATCAAATTGATCAAAATAGAATTTATGCATGTGGGTATTCTTTAGGAGGGGAGTTTTCATACGAATTGGCCTGCAAACTAAATAATAAAATTGCAGCTATTGGTGCCGTGGCAAGAACCATGCAAGCTAATCCAAGTACATACTGTACTCCTGTTCATCCTACTGGAGTTCTCACCATACTTGGAACAAATGACTTTATTTCACCCTACAACGGTGTGATTTTTGGCGGAGTAGAATACTACATTTCGGCTGCGGCCACACATGGTTATTGGGCAACATTTAACAATTGCAATCCAACGGCATCCATGTCTACAGTAAGCCCTTCCGTAGAAAGATATACCTGGTCTACAGGTTCTGAGTGTGCCTATGTAGAGGAATTAAAGGTAATAGGAGGAGGACATGATTGGCCTGGAAGTTTTGGGAATTCCACCATAGATGCAAGTCAAGAGATTTGGCAATTTGTTTCGCGCTACAACCTTAACGGCTTAATAGGTTGTGCGCCTAACTCCACCAATCAAACTAACGACCAGAATGAAGCACTTAAAGTATACCCAAATCCTTTTCACCAACAACTAACTATAGAAGTTCACGATAAACAAAATCAAGAGTTTCATATTTACTCAATTTTGGGTAATGTAATACGCAAAGGTAAAGTGAGCTCTTCCAGGCATCCTATCGATTTGTCTTTATTAGCTCCAGGTACTTATGTATTGAAAATTGGAAATCAAACAATCCAACTCATGAAAACGAAGTAAAAAAACATTTACCTTGAATTCGAATACCGCAATCAAACAGAAAATATATTTTACTAAATACAACTAAACCATGAAACCATTCAAGCAGATTTTAATTGCGACCTTCCTATTAGCGGCCCTAGTTTCTTGTCAAAATGAAACCAAAAAAGAATCGACTGAAGTCCAATCGGAGGATTCTGCCGCAATAATTGTCACCCAAGAAAATTTTCCGCAAGCGTACACCAATTTACGTTTTGCTGCCATCATCAAAAAAGCAGGTGGCATTAATAAATTTCTAGAAATGCCCGTGCCTTCTAGCGAGCCCTCTAAGCAATTCGTGGTTCGAATGAACAGAGACACCTACTACTCTACCTCAGTATTTGATATGACCGATGGCATTTTTATCACAATTCCAGAAACAGATAAATATGTAACCATACAAGTAGTAGATGAAAACCATGAAACCCAACTAATGACCTATGGTCCGGGACGTCATAAACTTACTGCAAAAACAGATCACGCATTTGTTATTGTTAGAGCTTTAGATGATGCCACACGCAGAAACCTAAAAGCGGAGGCAAACAGTGCGAAACCCTTTGAACTAAAAAACTGGGACAAAGAATCATTTGCTAAAATAGAAGAAGAAGGAAACATAGACTTCAGTAATGGCTATGATCAATCTAAAGCATTTGGAAATAAAGAAAGTGGCCAAACCAACTACATGAACTACGTGGGAGTAGCTGGTGGCTGGGGTGGCGCCATGGTTGCGGATAACATTTACCAAACCAGTCCTTACATGAACACTGATGGTTGCTACGAAATGACTTTTATTGATCCACAAGCGATTTACTTTTGGTCTGCTACAGTTTACAACGGAGATGGTTACATGTTTAACGATATTGCCAACATTTCAAGTGAAATGAACCCTGTTCAAAATGAAGATGGCACCTACACCATCCGATTTGGATGTGACGGTCAACCTAATAACATTCCTATTCGAGAAGGAAATACCACCGGAAAATTCAACGTATTGATGAGACACTACGGCCCAAGTACTATGGTAAGCAGCGGAGAAGAAGGCTACAATGCAACCAAACTCATACAAAAGGTTCAGTAGCTCGAGAAATTAAGGGAGTTGGAAACATCAATAAAAAATAAGTACCTAACAAAGACCGACTTACCATTATACAGACACAACTTTCTCAGGTTTTTCATACCAGTTGCCAACACCCTAAACTGAAAAAACAATAATGAAGTATCCAGATGAAATAGATTTAATGGCCCTTTTTGAATTTGAACCCCATCTCCTAGATTCTAAAGACATCCCATTCTTCTATAATCAATCCACCTACCAATATACCAACAAAAGCAACCAGATCTTTACTGTTAAATTGCAGCCATCAAGCAACGAATTAGAGATTCTGGTCAAAAAGGGTCCTATCCAATTGTTTTATTTAAAGTTCAATACTGTTAGCGGCTTATCTATTCTAAAGGATACTAAGGGCGAAAAAAGAATTATGATCACCTCTGATAATTTTATTTCAAAAATGAATTTGAATCCCGAGTTTCAGTTTGAACTTGTCGAAGAAAGAGATATGCACTAATTTTTTTTAGCATTAGGACCTACTATTATCACGCTATATCCAAGCTAAATTAAAATGGGTGTAAACACACATGAAAATGTCATGATTAAAGAATCAGACTAATTCAAAACAAATTCGAAACCATTCATTTTTTAAACCTATTTTTGCACCGTGAAAAAGGCACTGAAACAGTATATTGGATTTTGTATGTTGCTAAGTATAGTGACTACTCTCGTTCCTTCCAATATTTTTCACAATCACAAGGAACACGAACATACGCACTGTGATGCTTCCAACATTGCATTAGAATCTGACCCTTGTCACATCAGTATGTATCATGCCCAATCGTTTGAGCATACCTGTGAACATAATTCACATGCTACAAAAGCGGAAGAAGAATGCGACTTTTGTAAATACGTTACAGCAAAAAGAACGGTTTACACCTCTCCCTCATTTAACCGAGCAATAATACTGAAATTTTCTAATGATTATTCTATTACTCATGCTCCTGCATGGGCTTGGAATTCCTCACTCTCCATAAAAGGGAGAGCCCCTCCTACCGCATAATTGAATTTTTATGGGATGACAAGAATTATTCCCAGACATTCAATGGAGTAAACGCTCCATTTCAATATCAAGAACGTTCATATCGATTAGATAGGACGTGCTAATTCAATTATTTACGGTGTATTATGCAACAATTGCGTATACAAATCTTTGTCATTAGCACCTTTCTATTTTCTATTCTGCCTGTTGTAGTACATGCACAAGGCTCGTGCAATTGGGTACTTTCAGGACAAGTAATTGATGAACACAATGGTGAGGCATTAGGCTTTTCAAATGTGTATATCAAAGAACTAGAAATAGGCGCGGTGTCTGATGAAAATGGTTTTTATAAAATATCAGGTCTTTGTTCTGGAACCTATACGGTTCAAGTTAGTCATGTGGGCTGTGCTCCTGTACTTGAAAAGGTACAAGTAGTAAAAAACACTACCCAAAACTTTCATCCAGAACACCATGCGGAAGAACTGAACCAGGTTATGGTTATCAGTGAAAAACGTACGGAAGAAACTTCGCAAGTGGCTCTTACCCTTACTTCCAAAGAAATGGAGGAAACCAAGGGTAAATCTTTAGGTGAAAGTTTAAAAAAAGTGACTGGTGTAACTACGCTTTCCACAGGGAATAGCATTAACAAACCGGTAATTCATGGGCTGCATAGTAATCGAATAATGATTTTGAATAATGGCATTCGTCACGAAAGTCAGCAGTGGGGAAACGAACACGCCCCAGAAATTGATCCTTTTATTGCCAATGAATTAACCGTAATAAAAGGAGCTAACAGCATGCGCTACGGACCGGATGCCATTGCAGGAGTGATTCTTGTCAATCCGAAAGAAATGCGAACCGAACCCGGTTTAGATGGAGAGGTAAACTTGGTTGGGTTTAGTAACGGAAGACAAGGAGTAGCATCAGCCATGTTTGATGGTAATTTGAAAGAAGTTCCAGGATTAAGCTATCGCCTTCAAGGCACGTATAAAAAGGCGGGAAATGTACATTCACCTGATTATTTTTTAAAGAATACCGGTTTAGAAGAATACAATTTTTCATGGGCTGCAGGTTACAATCGTTCCAACTTTGGTGTGGAGGCTTTTTATAGCCAGTTCAATACCGATATTGGAATTTTCTCCGCAGCACATATTGGTAATTTGACTGATTTAAAACGTGCTTTTAATTCCCCTGTTCCTTTAGAATCGGCCGATTTCACTTATGCTATTGAAAGGCCGTATCAACACATAGAACATGAACTATTTAAAGCGAGTGCTTTTGTTACTACTGGAAATTCAGGGAAGCTAAACTTTACGTATGCCAGACAATACAACAAGCGTTTGGAGTATGATAAAGACAAACCTTTGAATGACTCGTTGGCGGCTTTAAACATACCGGAATTACAATTTGAAATTACCACTCACACGGGTGATGTGGTTTGGGAGCATTTCCGTACCCATAACTTTAAAGGAAGTATTGGTCTAAGTGGAATCTCTCAAGGAAACACTTATTCGGGACGCTACTTCATTCCAAATTTCAAAAAATATGGCGGTGGCATTTTTTGGATTGAACGATGGAAACCAGACAGTTCAAAATTAGAACTAGAAGCTGGAATACGCTACGATTACATTTACCAGCAAATTTATAAATGGGAAGACGATGTTATTATATCCCCAATTCATCAATACCAAAATATGTCGGCTAATGTAGGCGGGATCTACCACATAAATAAGGATTTTTTACTTCGCGGTAATGCAGGGTTGGCTTGGCGCCCACCTAATGTAAATGAACTTTACAGCGATGGTGTCCACCACGGTGCAGCTGCCGTAGAAATTGGAGATCCTAATTTGGTGGAAGAACAAGCGTATAACTTTTTAGTTTCTGGAGAATATTCAAAAAACAAGCTACGGTTAGGAGTAGATGTATATTACAATTACATGAATAATTTCATTTACCTCAAACCGGAGCAGCCTCCTAAATTAACTATTCGTGGGGCATTTCCTACGTTTTACTACCGACAGGTTGACGCCAGTTTGAAAGGACTGGATTTCACTTTTGAATACCAACTTTCAAAGTCGTTTAACTGGACCACCAAAGCTTCTATGTTGCGAGCAATTAATAAAACAGAACAAGAATATCTCACGCAAATGCCTGCTGATCAAATTGAAAACGCATTGGAATATAAATTTCCAAAGGATTTCAAAAACATCAAGGATGCATACCTAGCAGTATCGGTATTAAGTGTAATGAAGCAATGGCGCGTTCCACCAAATAGTGATTATGTAGCTCCACCTGAAGGCTATACCCTTGTAGAATTTCAAGCAGGCATGGCCGTGCCTCTAGGAGAACACCAAATGAATATAGGAATCGGAATTAGTAATTTATTCAATGTTTCCTATCGCAACTATCTCAATAGATTCCGTTATTACACGGATGATATGGGACGTAATTTCTCCTTGAGATTACAAATACCATTCTCTATTATCGCACCTAAATAGGCGCACAAAACATTTACAAACAACAAAAATTAATTAAAATGATGAAAAAAATTAACTGGAAACTAGGAATACTTGCCGCTGCAGCATTTACTTTAACATTAAACAGCTGTAAAAAAGATGATGATGTGATTGATACTCCAGATCACGACCATGATGAAGAGGTAATCACCACTTTAACATTAACGTTTACAGATGCTGCAGGAGTAGAGCCTTCGGTTTCTGCTACCTTTAGAGATCCTGATGGTGATGGTGGTTTAGATCCAGATATTCATGACACTATTCGATTAGCAGACTCAACTACCTATAACGTAGCCGTTACTTTGTTAAACGAATCAGAAACACCTGCCGAAGACATGACTCCTGAAATTGAGGAAGAAGCAGACGAACACCTATTCTGCTA
Source organism: uncultured Flavobacteriales bacterium (assembly GCA_913057875.1). Lineage (GTDB taxonomy): Bacteria > Bacteroidota > Bacteroidia > Flavobacteriales_G > Salibacteraceae > CAJXZP01. The sequence goes on along the minus strand of CAJXPI010000144.1, from coordinate 1,460 downwards.
TACGGTAAGTGGTGCCAATGTAGGAATTACACGTACTGATTCAGATGGTATTTACGAAATTGGATTAGAATCAGATTGGGTAACCGGAGCTCCAAGTAATGGCTCCGTTCAAGTGGTACTAAAACATCAGCCAGATTCCAAAAATGGATCATGCGACCCAGGAGAAACCGACATTGAGGTTACATTTGTAACCGAGATTCAATAAATAGAGCAATAATTGAGAAAGGGACTTAGGTCCCTTTTTCTATGTTTAAAAGAATTCTGTATTATTGGTATCTAATTCAACATGCCATGGAAAAAACCTTATCACCTAAAACCTTAGATTCTCAAATATTGCCAGGAATAATAGATCGGATCAAAGCTATATTTACTGATTACGTTATTTTAATCCTACTTCTATTAATCATTTCAAATGTGTTCTCCAGCATCGAATATGTTCCTGATTCTATTCGAATTGCCTCATTTATCCTGCTTTTCGGATTATACGATCCATTAAGTACTGCTTTTTTAGGCGGCACTTTTGGTCATCTCGCGATGGGACTGCGTGTGAGACAAAAGGACGACCCTTCTAAAAAAATAAACTTACCCAAAGCTATCCTTCGTTTTTTTATCAAATTTCTGTTAGGAGCTATTTCTCTTTTTACCGTTACTGGAAACAAGAATAAAATGGCTATTCATGACATGGCCATTGACTCTATTGTTCTTTTTAAAGAGAAAAAATAAGTTTACACCCAACACAAATGAATTCCAACAACAATATTTACAATCAAATAATCCAGTTCCTCCAAACGATAGGTATAGAAGTAAAAGAAATTGAATTACCTGAAGAAACATTTTTGCCCGGTTTAAGCATAAAGGCTAATTGCATTTTGCTCGACCCTTTAAAACTAAAGTATCCCGGAGACATCTTACACGAAGCGGGACATATTGCTACCACTCCTGCCGCTAAAAGAAAATGGATTGGGCATTCACAAATGGATTCAAATTGGCCCACACCTGGAGATGAAATAGCAACTATTGTTTGGTCGTACGCTGCAGCTATTTCAATTGGAGTTTGCCCCAAAGAAATTTTTCATCCCAACGGATACAAAGAAGATTCAGAATGGCTCCTGCAGCAATTTGAAGAAGGTAACTATATAGGACTTCCTCTATTAGTATGGATGGGGTTTTGTTCTTCGAGCTCCTTTCCTAAAATGAATCGTTGGCTACGAGATTAGCAAAAAACCCTAGCCTTTCTCATTACTTTTTTATTCACTTCTTTTGTTTTACTATTGGATAATTAACAAAAAATCCAATCATGACCGATCAAGAAAAACTTTATGAAACCCTAGGCGAACTTTTGTTTTGCATTGCAAAAGCAGATGGCGTTATCCAAGAAGAAGAAAAAGTGGCTCTTAAAAGGCTTCTTAAAAACCTGTCTCTTATACACATCTCCGAGCCCACGAGACTCCTGAGCATCT
>CAJXPI010000143.1 GCA_913057875.1 uncultured Flavobacteriales bacterium | reverse complement strand
GATGCTCAGGAGTCTCGTGGGCTCGGAGATGTGTATAAGAGACAGCCTTTAAAGGGGTGATTAATGTGATCACTCTTAAGTCAAAATATGATAGTATCCCGACCCACTTTTCTGGAAGATTGATTATTGTTTCAGAAAATTGCAATATCCCCATAAAAATTGATTAAAGCATATTTTTACTATTTGTATTGCTCATTTTTCAAAGTAATTTCATTCTAATCGAAAAAGCCTTTGTTGAATAAACAAATTTGCGTTCCCACACATTTATTCCATCCACCATTGCCGTACTTTTGCACGCAGACTAAAAAGATTGTGCCCCCATGAATATGCATGAAATAATTCAAAAAAAATCAGAACAGTTATTACATTTCTTGGTAGAGGAGGTAAGTATGGCCGCTTCTTTGGCAGATGTTTTGAATGACATCCTCGGATTAATTCTGTTGGTACTAATTTCTTACCTAGCCTATAAAATCACGGTTCGTCTTTTATACGGAATTATTATTCCTATTCTAAAAAAATCAAAGAATCAGTTTGATGATTTATTAGTAGATCACCACTTGTTTAGAAATGTAGCGTATTTGGTTCCGGCCCTTATGGTGTATTACTTTACTACCGATGTCATTCTGCATTTAGACTGGTTAGATCATTTCTTAGTTGGAGTATTGGAGTTGAGCTTTGTACTCATTGCCGTGTTAATTTTTGATAGCATTCTGAATACCATTAATGATTTCTATAACCGCTATGATTTTGCCAAAGATCACCCCATTCAAAGTGTGATTCAAATCTTCAAGATTGTATCGTATATCGTGGCGTTATTTTTTGTGATCGCTACTGTTTTTGATAAAGACTTAAGTTCTCTAGTCGTTAGTTTGGGTGCCGTATCGGCCGTAATCATGTTGATTTTTAAAGATCCTATTCTGGGGTTTGTAGGTGGATTGCAACTTATCTTTAACAAAATGCTCGCCATTGATGATTGGATTACCATGCCGGGTTTTGGGGCAGATGGGACGGTAACAGAAATTAATCTGACTACGGTAAAAGTGCAAAACTGGGATAAGACCATTGTCACTATTCCTACCTACAGCTTGGTAACCGATTCTTTTCAAAACTGGAAAGGCATGCAAGAATCGGGGGGGAGACGTATTAAACGTTCGTTGCATATTGATGTGCATTCTATCCGTTTCTGTACGCCAGAAATGCTGGCCAAGTTTAAAGAAATTGATGTGCTCGCCCCGTATATTCAAGCAACCGAAGAAGAAATTAAAAAGCATAACCAGAATCAAGATATCAACCCTGAAGTTTTGGTGAATGGTAGGCGTCAAACCAATGTGGGCGTGTTTAGAGCATATTTAGAATTATACCTTTCCAGTAGAGAAGATATCAATACCAACATGACTTTTATGGTGCGCCAATTAGCACCAGACGAAAGAGGTTTGCCCATTGAATTGTACTTGTTTACCAATACCACCGAGTGGTTAGAATATGAGGCCATTCAGTCGGATATATTTGATCATATTTTGGCGGTGGTTCCAGAGTTTGGCTTGAAAGTATTCCAGTACCCCACACAGAGTTTTAATGTGCCGGTATAAGTCTTAATTGTTATATCTTGTGGATTAGAATAACCATAAGAAATGACTAAAAATATCCCTTTTCTACTCTTACTCCTTTTTGTACTTGGTTGTAAGAAAAACCAAGACGGAATGTTGAATGAAACCGATTCTATTGAATGCAAGGTGCAAGATTACTTCACCGGAGAAGCCATTGCTGACGCAATAATTTCATTTGATGTAGCCAGTGGAGGAGGTGGTTGGAGCGGTCAGGTAGAACACGATAAATACTACAGTTGGAGTGATGATAATGGTATTTTCGTTTTAGAGAACCTTGGAGATGATGTGGAAAACACCTTTTATCCAAGGTTTGCTTATCGGTCTTTAGATGCCGATACTTTAATGCCCGAATACCGGTATTTTATTAGAGGGGTTCATTCAGATAGTTTATGGATTGTGAAAGATGTGAATACCACGTTAAGGTTAAAGCCCGCGGGTGTGACGTATTTTAATCATCCTGTCTTAGAAAATGCCATGTATAGTACGGATACCATTGTTATCCGCGTGCACCAACAAATGGATACGCTTACTTTTTCTCATTCGGTTTCAACTGGGTTTTATTTGGTCCCTTCTAAACAACAACACATATCGTTAGAATACATAAAGAACGGAATTTCTACCGCTAGAGATTTTCAGCACTATATTCCTTACGCCCTAGAATTAGATTCTTTTGGAGGTTCTCGCTGGTTTGATTTCAGAGTAAATATTCCGGAATAGAAATTACCAGCCATAAAAAAAGAGGTGATTAAACCTCTTTTTAAAATTAAAAATTCTGTGCTTACAGGTTTTTATGCCTTGGCGTTAGGCTTATCTACTAGGGCCAAAAACTTATCGCGATGGCAATACATCAAAAAGGAAGTGGCCAATATGAAAAAGATGGCACCTGCAATTCCTTCGGGGTCAATAACTAAATGAAACAAGAAGGCACAAAACGAAATAGGAGCCAAAAAGAATAGGGCTACCCCAATTTGACGATTTGCTAAAAGAAAAGCACCGCCAATAACTTCGAGTACACCCACAACGGTAATGATGCCCATGCCTACAAAAGCGTTCATGGCAATTCCTCCTTCAATAGTTGAGGGGTCGGTGGCAATGAAATGAAAAAATTTGTTAGGGCCAAAAATCACTAATAATAGACCTAATAGGATTCGTACAATATTCTCAGCTTTCTTCATAGTAATTTGGTTTGTTGTATTGGTTTGAATCCAAAAAGATAGTGATTTTGATTGAAATTTAAATGTAGTCTTGTTGACTTTTGTGATTTCCAGTACCGAAACTTGTTAAAAACTTAAGCAATTTTGCTACCTCTAATTTCAAAAGAGAGTAGTAATTTGAACCCCTCGAAAATGAAAATTTGGTTTCATTTAAAGCCTTGATTAGTAGATGTTTTTAATATACGATACAGAGACCACCGGACTCCCAAGAGATTGGAATGCACCGTTAACAGATTTTGATAACTGGCCAAGAATGGTGCAGTTGGCGTGGCAAATTCATGATGAAAATGGAGCCCTTGTTGAAGTCAAAAACTTCATTATTAAACCCGAAGGGTATAATATTCCGTTTGTATCGCAAAAAATTCACGGCATTTCCACCGATAGAGCTACCAAAGAAGGTATGCCCTTGGATTATGTATTAAATGAATTTAACAAAGCATTAGGCAAAGCAGAATATGTAGTTGGGCACAATATTGAATTTGATGTCAACATTGCGGCTTGTGAGTATTTACGTAAAGAAATAGCTTCACCACTTCAAGATATTCCTACTATTGATACCAAGGATGAAGCTACCGAGTATTGTGCCATCCCTGGGGGAAGAGGAGGTCGTTTTAAATGGCCTACTTTAACGGAGTTATATACCAAATTATTCCAAACCGGTTTTGATGAGGCGCATAATGCAAGTGCCGATGTGGAAGCCACCACGCGTGCTTTCTTAGAGTTAATTCGTAGAGGAGTTATTGCCGCAGAACGTTTAGGTAAGGAAGAAGCTTTTATTCAGAATTTCAAGGCTAAAAATCCGCAAGCGTTTGAACTCATTGGGTTAAACATTGAACCCTACAAACCCTTAGACGCAGAAGAGGGTGGTGAAGAAACGCAGACCCAAACCCAAGAAACCAAAGTTGTTGCCGCTGAAGTTAGCGAAGAAGTCTTAGCCAATTTTGCGCATTTTCATGTGCATACCCAGTTTTCTATTCTAGAAGCGGTAGGCCAACCAGGCGATTATGTTGCCGCAGCCAAAGAGGCAGGAATGAGTGCCTTGGGAATTACCGATGTGGGTAATATGATGGGGGCTTTTGCTTTTGTAAATGCTTGTAACAAAGCAGATATTAAACCTATTGTAGGTACTGATATTTATGTGTGTAAAGATCATACCAATCATAGTGTTAAAGATAATGGGTATCAACACGTTCTTATTGCTAAGAACAAAAAGGGATACCACAATTTGGCTAAAATTTCCTCTATCTCGTATACGCAAGGAAAATATTATGTGCCTCGTGTAAGTAAGCCAGTAATTGTAGAGTACAAAGAGGAAATCATGGCTACCACTGGTGGTTTATGGTCGGAGATTCCAAGCCTTATTTTGAATGTAGGTGAAAAGGAAGCCGAAGAAGCTTTTATGTGGTGGCACAAAGAGTTTGGCGATGATTTTTATGTGGAGTTAGTTCGCCATGGTATTGAAGAAGAAGATGTAGTAAATGAAACCTTGCTGCGTTTTGCCAAGAAACATGGCGTGAAATATTTCGCATCCAATAATGTGTATTATCCTACCAAAAAGGGAGCAGAATCGCTAGATGTTTTGCTTTGCGTAAAAGATAATAAGTTGGTTTCTATGCCTAAAACCTTTTTAGGTAGAACAGGCCGTGAGGCACGTTTCGGATACCCAAACGATGAGTGGTATTTGAAAAGTCCGCAAGAAATGGCCGCGCTTTTTGCTGATTTACCAGAAGCCTTAGAAACGGCTGCTGAAATGAATGCTAAATGTACGGGCTTTGTTTTAGCACGTGATGTACTGTTGCCTGCGTTTGATATTGGAGAAGAGTTTGTTGATCCTACCGATGAAATTAACGGAACCAAAAACGGAGAGAATGCATTTTTACGTCATATCACCTACATTGGAGCAAATAAACGCTATCCTGAAATAACGGACTCTATTAGGGAAAGACTTGATTTTGAGCTTTCGGTAATTGAAAAAACAGGATACCCGGGTTACTTCTTGATTGTACAAGATTTTACCACCGAAGCCCGAAATATGGGAGTGGCCGTAGGTCCTGGAAGGGGATCGGCTGCAGGTTCAGCAGTAGCTTATTGTATTGGAATTACCAATGTAGATCCTATTAAGTACGATTTACTTTTTGAGCGTTTCCTAAATCCAGAAAGGGTTTCCATGCCCGATATTGATATTGATTTTGATGATGAAGGTCGAAGTCGTGTAATTGATTATGTAGTTGATAAATATGGAGCCAATCAAGTAGCTCAAATTATTACGTACGGATCGATGGCCGCAAAGTCAAGTATTCGAGATGTTTCTAGGGTACTGGATTTGCCCTTAGCAGATTCTGATCAAATTGCGAAGCTAGTTCCTTTCGGAATGTCGTTAAAGAAGATTTTTGGACTCAGCGAAAAAGATTTAAAAGCCAAACTACGTGCAGAAGACTTGGCCATGGCTGAGGAACTGAAAAAGATTGCCTTAGATAGTAATGATAGAGCTATTGCCCTGAATAAAGCAAGAGCTTTAGAAGGTTCTATGCGAAATACGGGTATTCACGCCTGTGGGGTAATTATTACCCCAAGTGATATTACCGAGCACGTTCCCGTAGCCGTAGCTAAAGATTCAGATTTGTGGGTCACCCAATTTGATAATGCCGTGGTAGAGGATGCGGGATTATTGAAAATGGATTTCTTGGGATTAAAAACCCTGAGTATTATTAATGATGCCATTAAGATTGCGGAGTTCCGTCATGATGTAACCATCGTTCCTGATGATATTCCATTAGATGATGAAACTACCTATGAGTTGTTTCAAAGTGGTCAAACCAAGGGACTTTTTCAGTTTGAGTCGCCTGGGATGCAAAAGCACCTGATGAACTTAAAGCCCGATAAGTTTGATGATTTGATTGCCATGAATGCATTGTATCGCCCAGGTCCAATTGAATACATTCCAAATTTTATTGCGCGTAAGCACGGAGAAGAGGAGATTGTATACGATTTAGAAGGGATGGAAGATCTCTTGGGCGAAACCTACGGAATTACCGTATACCAAGAGCAAGTAATGCTTCTTTCGCAGCAATTGGCGGGTTTTTCTAAAGGTCAAGCCGATACCCTGCGTAAAGCGATGGGTAAGAAAAACCGTGCGTTGATTGATCAATTACGTCCACTATTCTTAGAAGGTTGTGTAGAACGCGGTCACGATAAAGAAAAAGCAGGTAAGGTTTGGAAGGATTGGGAAGCATTTGCGGCCTATGCATTTAACAAATCGCACTCCACGTGTTATTCGGTTATTGCGTTCCAAACCGGGTATTTGAAAGCCAATTATCCTGCGGCCTACATGGCATCTGTACTTACACATAACTTAAATGATATTTCTAAGGTAACGGAATTCATGGAAGAGTGTAAGCGTATGGGGCTAGAGGTACTAGGTCCAGATATTAATGAATCGTTTACCAAGTTCACCGTTAATACCGAAGGTGCTATTCGTTTCGGGTTAGCGGCTATGAAAGGTATCGGTACAGCAGCAGTACAATCTTTAATTAAAGAAAGAGAAGAGAACGGAGTTTATTCTTCCATTTTTGATTTGGTTAAAAGGGTAGAGCTACGTTCGGTGAATAGAAAGTCTATTGAAACTCTGGTTTTAGGTGGAGCATTTGATTCTACGGGAGTAAACCGTGAGCAATTCTTTGTGGTAGATCAAAACGGAAAGACATTCTTAGAAACAGTGGTGAAATTTGGTGCGCGTCATCAAGAAAATGCCAATTCTGCCCAAGTAAGTTTATTTGGTGGAGGGTCTGATATTCAGTTACCAGAACCGGTAATTCCATTGGCTGAAGAGTGGATGGTACTGGAAAAGTTTAATAAAGAGAAAGAGGTAGTAGGCGTATATATTTCTGGGCACCCATTAGATGATTACAAAGTTGATATTCAGAATTTCTGTAACGCATCGGTTGACCAATTACAAAATGTAGATAAAAGTATTGTAGGTCAAGATTTACGTATTGGAGGAATGGTGACCGATTTTAGACACATGGTGGCTAAGAACGGAAACCCTTGGGGAATCATTACCATTAGTGATTATACTGGAAGTATGGAAGTCCGATTCTTTAAGGATGATTACTTAAAGTTTAAAGACTATTTCCATAAGAACTTGTATCTCTTTATTCAAGGTAAGTTTAACGTGCCTAGTTGGATTCCGGACGGGGAACCTCGTTTGAAGATTAACCAAATGGAGTTTTTAGATGAAATGCGTGAAAAATTCGCTAAAAATCTAAATATTACCGTAGATATGGCGGGTTTAAATACGCCTATACTGGAAGACTTGGAAGTGCTATTTGCCGATAATCCGGGTAAGACCAAAATCAATATGCAATTTGTAACGGAGCATGAAGGCAAGCAAATTAAAATCAATGCCGGAGTACGTCAATTTATGATTGATCCGAATAACAAGTTTATGCAAGAACTGGATGTGTTGCCATTCATGGAGTATAGTTTAGGTTCTACTGGATTTTAGTTAGCGGAATGAATTTTTTAGAGAAGATTTTCCAAAAGGTAACCTACGATAGGTATCTATGGGTATGTCTTCTATATTGGGTAGTCTTACTATTTCGTTTGTGGGACAGAGAATTTTTAGAAATGGGGATGCATTCTCCCTAATAATTTATGCTTCTTTTATTGTTTTTTTTTTCCATATTAGTAGTAAGAAGTAGATATACTAAAGAGGAGAAGAAGGAGAGAGGGATTTTTGGTTTTTCATTCCTTCCTGTGGCTATTACAACCATTTTGATGTGTTTTTCTTTATATTCATTTCTTTTTTAAAAAATTGAAGGTGCCTGAGGGTTTCGGTGCTGTCTCTTATACACATCTCCGAGCCCACGAGACTCCTGAGCATCTCGTA
>CAJXPI010000142.1 GCA_913057875.1 uncultured Flavobacteriales bacterium | reverse complement strand
CTACACAGAGTAGATCGTCGGCAGCGTCAGATGTGTATAAGAGACAGCAATTAAGAAAGCGTAAACTCCGTTATTGGAATCCTTTAATTGGTAGTTGTAGGTTTCGTTAGCGTTCATTTCTCCCATATGAAACCATGCATTTTGATGAATCCATACTCCCGCATCATCCGGGCTAGGAGAAAGAATTTGTTTGAAACCATTGTTAGTGACTGCCTTAGATATATCTAGTTGATCATATCTTGGCGTAACCTGACGTTTATTTGGAAAAATCCAAATTTGAAGTAGTTTCAAATCAGCGTCTTTGTTTTTGTTGAACTCGCTGTGTTGAATTCCAGTACCGGCACTCATAACTTGCACCTCACCCGGACTAATAACACCCGAGTTGCCCATGCTGTCTTTATGTTCTACCTGTCCGCTTAACGGAATGGTGATGATTTCCATATTATCATGCGGATGGGTGCCAAAGCCCATTCCGGCCGCAATATGATCATCATTTAGCACGCGTAGCACGCCAAAATTCATACGTTCTGGATTGTAATAATTGGCAAAACTAAACGAGTGATTGGCTTTTAACCAACCATGATTTGCTTGCCCTCTGGTATTTGCTTTATGTAAAACCGTTTTCATGGTTCTGATCTCCTTATTGGGTATATGATTGTACCCCTCTTGTGAAATTGATTCTTTTTTCTCTGCTTTTTCCGCACTAACCTCGTTAGCTAAAATGGACGGTGCCACGGCTCCCATAGAACCGGTGAGGATGGCTTTTTTAATGAAGTTTTTTCTATCCATAGTTTCTAGTTTTAATGCGTTTGCTACAGTTGTATATACAATTGTTTGTAGAAATTTTTTTAGCCTCTAATCTTATCTAAAAGTGCGGCTAGCGTAGTGGCCTCTTTTTCGGTGAGATTGTTTTGAATTTCTTTATCGGCTTCGGCTAAGGTGATATTTACCTTTTCAATTAACTCCAGGCCCGCAGGTAAAATGGCAATGTCTACTTTTCTTCTATTGTCAGGGCAAACCTCACGCGTAACTAATCCTTTTAAACGCATTTTTTCAATTAAACGCGTAGTGTTACTCATTTTGTGAATCATGCGTTCAGAGATTTGCTGCAGGTTTAAAGCCTTACCTTTTTGTCCGCGTAGAATTCGAAGAATATTGTATTGCTGTTCAGAAATTCCATGCGGTTTCATTAAACCGTTCATGCGATCACCCATCCAAACGCCTGTAAAAATTACATTTAGAGTGGCTCTATGGTGGGGAGCCATTTCAGTGGTCATTTTTAATTCTTCCTCTAATTTCATTCCTTTCAATTGTTTGAACAACAAATGTACATACAATTGTTGAATATGAAACTATTCTTGCAGGTATTTTAACATTTTCCACATTCCGGTACGTAATTGGTCTAATTCTTCGCTCGGAATTTGGCTGTCATACTGCATTTTTTGGGGAATTTCTGCAGCCTTGATTTTAAGATCTTGCCCCGATTTAGTTAGTTCAATTACCGTTACACGTTCATCCGTGGTGCTTTTTATTTTTTGCAAAAGCCCTTTTTGCTTCATGGTTTTCAGTAGCGGAGTAATGGTATTGGTGTTCAATAATAATTGGTCACCAATAGCTGATACCTTTATGGAATCTTCTTGCCATAAAACCATCATTACTAAGTATTGTGGATAGGTCAATCCAATTTCATTCAAGTACGGTTTATACAAACGCGTAATTAATCGCGAAGTAGCGTAAATAGGAAAACACAATTGGTTTTCTAAAAATAAGTGGGCCGACTTGTCCATGATTACTGGATGAATTTCAAAATGTCTTTTTCAATTTTTGAAGGAACGGTAGTTGGAGCATATCTTTTGTACGGCACTCCATCAGGTCCAATTAAAAACTTGGTAAAATTCCATTTAATATTTTTACCTAATAATCCCCCTTTTTTATTTTTCAAGTATTTAAATACAGGATCGGTATCTTTTCCGTTCACATCTACCTTTTTGGATAGTTGGAAAGTAACCCCATGATTTATTCTACAGGCTTCTTCAATGGTATCGTTGGTTTCTGGCTCTTGACTTTTAAATTGGTTGCAAGGAAATCCTAAAATTACCAAACCTTTATCTTTATACTTCTGGTTCAATTCTTCCAGGCCATCAAACTGTGGTGTTAAACCACATTTAGTAGCTGTATTTACTACCATTACGGTTTTGCCTTTGTAATCTGACATTTGAATGGTTTTACCGGATGGTGTATCGAAACTTAAGTCGTAGAATTTCATAATTGTATCTTTATATCGTGCACGACAAAAATAAGCGGAATTATCGAATTCCAGTACTAGAAAAACATTAAAAAATGTTATCCGTAAATAATACCTTTGAGTACAAACAATGAAGCCATGATTTCTATAAAACACACTTTTCATATTAACGCACCAATTGCAAAGGTGTATGAGGCATTAACAACAATTGAAGGACTTTCGGAGTGGTGGACCCGTGACACGGTGGGTAATTTTGAATTGGGTGATTGCATCTATTTTACTTTTGGAGAACATGCCACGTTTGAATTTCAAGTAGCCTTGTTGAATGAAAACAAATTAGTGAATTGGAAATTTGAAGGCGGTTATCCTGATTGGGACGGCACTTTTGTTGCATTTATAATGTCCGAGCAAAATGGTTTAACGCGAATGGAGTTTGTTCATGAGGAATTTGAAGATGATTACGAAGGGTATGGGAATATCAATTTTTCATGGGCGGGCTACTTATCAAGTTTGCGTGATTATTGTGAAACCGGAAAGGGAAAGCCATTCTCAGAATAGGGATTACTCTTTGGGGCCGTAATGGGCGTGTTTCAATAAAATATCCATAGGCACAATTGAAAGTGCTTTTTCGTTGGTGGCTTCCAATATCACTAATGGAGCAGCATTATTTTGGTGCGCTTCTAAAAATCGTGCGGCACACAAACACCAACGGTCTCCTGGTTTTACCCCATCAAACCTCCATTGGGGCAGCGGAGTGGAGAGGTCATTTCCTACACCTTTTGAAAAATCTAAAAATTCTTGGGTGGCTAAAATGCAAACGGTATGCGAACCTTTATCTGTTGGATCGGTATTACAACAACCATCTCTAAAAAATCCGGTTAAAGGTTTTTCACTACAGGTAATTACTTGATCTCCGAAAACGTTTGTGGTATTCATAATTTGAATTTTAGCTAAAGTAATGGAATTGTATCAAAGGCAGTTTAGGTAAGACTTATAAAAGTATTGTTATCTACACCATACTCAGAATTTACCCAAAATAGGAAAGAAAAAAACGGAAAAAGTACGGCAAAAAACACCCGATGGCCTGACCAAAAAAGTTGATTCTATATTTCTGGGTACTTAATATGTAAAATATTTTTTGCCTTTAAACACTTGCAGCTACTATATTTTTTGTGGCAAAAAGGGGTGCGTTTTATATGATTTATGATGTTGCTATTTAATGAAGCGATTAATTTAAAGCCAAGGTTGAGCTAATTGTTTTTTGAACCGGATATTTTTCAGTTAATTCCACAGAGAATATCGGGTGGTTAATTTATTCCGATTGCCTTCGGGTAATTACTCCAATTTGGAAGGAACAACTTTAAAACCAAAACAATCCTATTTTGGTCACAACTTTGCCATGTTTGAAGTTATGATGAGTAAGTTTTACATGGATTTTGTTTATTTGACCTGTTCAAAATCAATGTAAGAAATGTCATACTTGTGGTTTAAGTCTTTACACATCATTTTCGTAGTAACTTGGTTTGCAGGGCTATTTTATATCGTTCGATTATTTATTTATCAAACTGAGGCACAGCAGAAAGATGAAGTGCAGAGGAAAATCCTAACAGAACAATTTCAAATTATGAGTAAAAGACTTTGGTATGGAATTACCTGGCCTTCTGCTATATTAACGGCAATATTAGGAGTAACTGTTTTGGAGCATGTTCCAGAGTATTTAGAAGCTCCTTGGATGCATCTGAAGCTTGCTTTTGTGATTTTTCTTTTTGTTTATCATTTCTTATGTCACCAAATTTTCAAACAGCAACAAAAGGGTAGGTACAAATATTCATCCAATAAGCTTCGGATTTGGAATGAGGTGGCAACACTTTTTTTGTTTGCCATAGTGTTTCTGGTAGTTTTCAAAAATGCCACAGACTGGCTTAAAGGCCTCGGGGGATTATTAGTTCTTGGAATTTCTTTAATGATGGCCATAAAGGCATATAAGAAAACAAGAGAAAAAGGACAGTAATTAAATGGTCATAGAAAAAACACGTGTGCTAGGTTTTTTTCGAATCAAACGTAAATCAAATGCCATGCAAATATTTCTCACATAAGGACGAGCTTGCTCAGGCACTTGAAGTCCATCTGAATGCATAATTACCAAACCATCCGCTTCCATTTCATGTAATCTGCCTAAACATTCAGGTAGCTCAGCAAATTGCAATTCCGGAAGTTTCCAGTTGGTTTCAAAATGACACATAATATTTAAGATGTGCTTTCTAATTATTTGATCTTCTGATGAAAGTTTATGGCCTCTGAAAATTGGAAGTTCTCCAGAATTCGCTCGTTTTTGGTATTCGGACACTGATTTCTCGTTTTGGGCAAAAGCATACCAAGAATCTGAAATAGATGACATACCTAAGCCTACCATTAGTTTGGTTTTACTAGGAGTATACCCCATAAAATTTCGATGCAACGTACGTGTTTCCATCGCTTGATAGAGCGAATCAGATTTTAGTGCAAAATGATCCATTCCTATTTCTACGTATCCGAGTTCAGAAAATAATTGTTTGCCAGTTTCGTATAATTTTCGTTTCACGTCTGTGGTGGGTAGGTCTTTTTCGCTATACCCCCTTTGGCCAGTTCCTTTAATCCATGGCACATGTGCGTAACTATAAAAGGCAATTCTATCAGGTCTAAGTTTGCTTGTTTTTTGAATGGTAGCCTGAATATTTTGTAATGTTTGATGGGGAAGACCAAATATCAAATCATGACTAATGGATGTATAACCAATTTCACGAGCCATGCGAGTTACTTCTTCTACCTGTTCGAAGCTCTGGATCCGATTAATGGTTTTTTGAACCAGCGGATCATAATCTTGAATACCAAAGCTGCATCTCTGAAAGCCTAAGTTAAAAAGAGTCTCGAGATGCTCTCTAGTGGTATTGTTAGGGTGCGCTTCAAAACTAAACTCATAATCTGGAGTTTTAACAGCCTTTTTAAGGATGCCATTTATTAGCTGTTGCAAATGAGTTGGGCTAAAAAAAGTAGGTGTTCCACCACCTAAGTGTAATTCTTTGATTCTGGGGGTTCCTTCAAACTTTGATACATAGGTATCCCATTCGTTTAAAACCGCCTGGATGTAGGGTGTTTCTACCGAATGCCTTTTAGTGATTTTTTTATGACACCCACAAAAGGTACAAAGGTTTTCGCAAAAGGGAAGGTGAATATATAAGCTTATTCCCTCGTCTTGATTACTTTCATTAAATGCTCGGACAGCAGTTTGCTCCCAGTTAATTGAATGGATAGATTCCTCTTCCCAATACGGAACGGTTGGATAGCTTGTGTATCGAGGCCCTGGGATATTGTATTTTTGAATAAACCGATTTTTCATACCGTAATTTTTAATAACATCAAAAGAAAAGGGCTAGTAACCAAACAATTTTATTGCTTCTTTGGCAAAATAGGTGGCAATTACATCTGCACCTGCACGTTTAATTGAGGTTAGAGATTCTATGATTGCAGCATTTTCATCAATCCACCCTTTCTCTGCTCCAGCTTTAATTATTGCGTATTCGCCACTTACCTGGTACACAGCCACTGGTACTTCAGATATTTCTTTAGCCCCTTTAACGATATCTAAGTAAGGCATGCCAGGTTTCACCATGATCATATCTGCTCCTTCTTCAATATCTAGTACGATTTCTTTGATGGCTTCTAGACTGTTTGCTGGATTCATTTGATAGGTTTTTTTGTCTCCGAAACCCGGAGATGAATCCAAAGCATCTCTAAACGGCCCATAAAAACTAGATGCGTATTTTGCACTATAGCTCATAATTCCATTATTGGTAAATCCATTTTGGTCCAAACCTTTTCGAATTCCCATTATTCTTCCGTCCATCATGTCACTTGGGGCTAAGAAGTCAGCACCCGACTGTGCATGTGAAATACTCATTTCGGTAAGAATGTCCACGGTAGCATCATTGAGTATTTGTCCATTTTCAACAATGCCGTCATGACCATAAGAACTATAGGGGTCTAGGGCCACATCCGTCATTATTATCATTTCGGGTACCGCCTCTTTAATGGATCGAATAGACCTTTGCATTAAGCCATTTTTGTTCAGGGCTTCTTTGCCATAATTGTCTTTCAATTTATCAGGAACTTGAACAAAAAGTAAAATTGATTTAATGCCCATAGCCCATAACTCTCTAACCTCTTGAATTGTTAAGTCCAAGCTTTTTTTGTAATAATTAGGCATGGAAGGGATCTCCTTCATAGTTCCGATTCCTTCAATAATAAAGAGGGGAACTAAGAAGTCAGAAGGTGTTAAGATTGTTTCTTGAACTAAAGAACGAATCGCATCATTGGTCCGTAATCTTCTTGGTCTTTTTACTAAATTCATGCCTAATTAGATTTGTAGTTTTTGATGGCGTTTACAAAAGCCTGTGCGTTTTCAACAGGTACATTAGGTAATATGCCATGGCCGAGATTAGCAATGAATTTGTCTTTGCCAAAACGATCTACCATTTCCGTAGCTAATCTTTCAATTTCGGGAATTGGAGAAAATAATCGTGACGGATCAAAGTTACCTTGTAAGGTAATGTTGCCTCCGGTAAATGCTCTGGCCATTTCTGGAGTAATCGTCCAGTCCACCCCAAGAGCCGATGCTTTACTTTTTGCCATTTTGTCTAAAGCAAACCAACAACCTTTTCCAAATACTATAACGGGAATGATATCATGCAAAGCATTTATTATTTGCGCTATATATTGCCATGAAAATTCTTGATAATCTTCTGGTGAAAGCATGCCTCCCCAACTATCAAAAACCTGAATAGCATTCGCTCCAGAATTTGCTTTTTCTTTAAGATAGGCAATCGTTGTGTCGGTTATTTTTTGCAAAAGCGAATGGGCTGCTTGGGGTTGTTCAAAGCAAAATCTCTTCGCTTGGTCAAATGTTTTGGACCCTTGTCCTTGCACACTATAACATAATATCGTCCATGGGGAACCAGCAAAGCCAATTAAGGGCACACGATCATCTAGCTCATTCTTAGTCATTTTAATGGCTTCCATAACATAGCCTAGCGATTCATTTACATCAGGGACAATAACCTTTTGAACATCGTTAGATGAGGTTATTGGCGATTCAGACCAAGGACCAATTCCAGGCTTCATCTCAAAAGGAATTCCCATTGCCTGAGGAATTACTAAAATATCAGAAAATAGAATTGCTGCATCTACACCCACTTGATTAACGGGCATAATGGTAATTTCAGTAGCCAATTCTGGAGTTTGACACCTCGTAAAGAAGTCATACTTTTCCTTGAGTGCTCTGAAGTCAGGTAAAAACCTTCCTGCTTGTCGCATCATCCATACGGGGGGTCTTTCCACTGTTTCGCCCTTTAATGCTCTTAAAAATAGATCGTTTTTCATTTTTTATTAAATAAATCAATTGTTTTCTGAACTACCGATTCTATGCCTGTCTCTTATACACATCTGACGCTGCCGACGATCTACTCTGTGTAG
>CAJXPI010000141.1 GCA_913057875.1 uncultured Flavobacteriales bacterium | reverse complement strand
TGCTCAGGAGTCTCGTGGGCTCGGAGATGTGTATAAGAGACAGGTTCATCTATGTTTTATCGTTCTATTTTGAACGTAAAATCTATGAAAAAGATAGTTTTGGATTTAAACAAAGAAGAAATGAGGTCCTAAATTCTCCGAAATCCAATTCTTTCTTTTACAGAATAAAATTGACTACCAAATCATGGGAGAATACAGAAGAATGATAGACCCTTAATTATTTTACGTACTATTGAATGAATATGAAACAACGCGATGATTCAAGTAACAAAAAAAAAATCAAAAAGGAGATGGATTTATGTGAGTATTGGAACAGGACTAATACTCTTTCTGGCGTTAAATTTCATTACAGCTTCCCATGCCTATCATTTTACACATTTCGAAACCTCAATTTCTGAAGGTGGTCGAGTTGCTAATTCTGAGGTTTCTATATCAGAACTTTTTACAGGAATTTCTTTGGCTAAACCTATCAACGATTCCATTGATTTAGACTTTGTAGATATCGATACGATACACAATAAGGAAAACATAGAGATTTGGCATTTAGACATGGAGCCCTCCAAAGGGGTGGTAGCGCTTTTTCATGGGTATAGAGCTACAAAAAGCAACCTTTGGCAGGAAGCTATGGCCTTTTACAGGATGGGATACACGGTAGTTTTAGCTGATTTTAGAGGTTCAGGAAATTCTTCAGGAAGAAACTGTACCATTGGTTATTTCGAGGCGGAAGATGTGGTAACCACCTTTAAATTTTGCAAAAACCAATACCCCAACCAACCCGTATATTTATATGGATCATCAATGGGGGCAGCAGCAATTACCCGAGCGGTGGGGGAATTAAAAATAGAACCTCATGGAATTTTGTTGCAAAGTAGTTTTCCTACGATGCTAAGTGCCGTTCAAGCCCGATTTAAACTCCAAGAAATACCACCATTTCCATCCGCACAATTAGTTACTTTTTGGGGCGGTTACCTAAATGGATTTAATGCTTTTGAACACAATCCTGTGGATTATGCGGTCCATATTCAATGCCCTACTCTGGTCATCCATGGTATGCTTGACGACCGTATTAGTTATGAGGATTCAAAGGCCGTTTATGCCGCAATTTCTGGCCCGAAAGAAATTGCAGTATTCGGGAAATCTGGTCATGAATCTATTCTAAACAAAGAAGAATTAAACTGGATTTATTTCGTTACCAATTTCATGGAAACCCACTCGGATTAAATTACATTTGACCCTTTCAAAATAAAAAATACATGTTAGACTTTTCGACCGTAGTTTTCAATAACTTAGCCATTCATCGCGTGGGTAACAAGCATAACGAAGAAGATTTCTTTATTTCGCCCTCTACCTTTCAAATGACTGAAGGTTTGAGTTTGTTGATGTTAGACTATTTCATAAAGCCTTTTATGAAGACGGAAGATCAATACCATTTTAATCATGAGGTTGACCTAGGATATAATGAGCTCAATGGCATTTGTAAAGACATCTTTGTAGATCCCTCTTCTTTGTATATCAACTCGGTTAAGATTTTGAAGCATTTGCACGAACAAAGTGCTCACCCTCATATTAAATCTGGAGATGTATTTGTTGCCCACTTTGCGGATATTTTATTTGAAGACAAAATGGTTCAGGCTATTGGGATATTTAAATCAGAGAATAAAAAATCTTTTTTAGAGGTTGAAGGTAGCGAAGGTGGACTTGAAGTAGTAGAGAAATTTGGAATCGATATCAAAAAGCTAGATAAGGGTGTTTTCATTTTCGATATCGAGCAACAAGACGGTTTTAGAGTGTGCACTATTGATAGTAACAACTACGACACAGAGTATTGGATGAATGAATTCTTGGGTATTAAACCCATTGAAAACGAAGTATTCCATACCAAAGAATACGTAAACCTTTGCCAAGGATTTGCAGAAGAAGTAATTCATGATTCAGCTGAGAATAAAACCGAAGAGATTAACTTTCTAAACAAATCCGTTAAATACATGGAGCGCAATGATGACATTGACATTGAGCAATTCAAAGAGGAGGTGCTTGTAAATGACGATCGTAAGCAGGAGTTTGATAACTACAAATCCATGTATGAGGATCAAAATTCTGTAGCTATTCCTGATGCATTTCAGGTGTCACAACCGGTATTGGAAAAACAAAAAAAGAAGATTAAAAATGAAATAAAATTAGACACAAATATCCAAATTAAAGTTTCGGTTAACAACCCAGAATCTACAGATCGATTTATTGAAAAAGGATACGATCATGAAAGAGACATGAACTTTTACAAAGTGTATTTCAACAACGAATTATAAATATTTTATGCTAAGACGACTCTTATATGGAGGTGTGATATTTGCCAGCACGATGGGTTTAAGCAATTGTGGTTGTGATCCCGTTCCTCCTTTTATTGATTTTTCAGAGATAGATGTTCATGCTCTCCAAACGGAAATAGAAATTGAGGACACCTTATTTTTTTATATCGATCCCTCTAATCCAACATACATAGGTCAATTAATTTACGAGGCTTTTGCTCCTCAAAAGGCTTTTGCTACCAAATGTGTAGGACCAGGTGATCAAGGAATGAAATTTCCTATAGAAGAAATGAACATTATCAGCACTAAGGATTTTGACTCAGAGCACCCTGCAGGAAGCTCACTAAACGATCTTTTTCTATTGAAGACCTTTTCTGATTATGTTCCCCTTAGCGACAGTTTGATTAATTCAAATAGGCTAAACTTTGGCCAATATGATGTTCAAGTCATCCTTAACCAGCCGCCTAACTTAAGTAATGAACACACTTTCTTATTTGAACTAATTAAATCAAATCAAGAGGTAATTCTAGGGAGAAGCGAAGAAATAACTTGGAAATAGTTATACCAGTTTTTGCAAATTCATTTGATTCTTTAACTCCTTTTCTAAAAGCTTACCTGTTTCAAAATTTGGGGTGTGCGCCAAAACCCGTAATGCCGATCCATCCTCCGATAATTCGACCACTTCAATTTTAACCGCTTGCGTTAAATTGGTATATGGAATTTCTAAAACAATACGTTTCAGCTGTGCCATAGCAGAATCAATTGGAATAGATGATTTAACATTTACCAAAATGGAGTTTAACTCACTTTTCAGCTCCCCATCTACCTTTCTAATTTTGTATTCATTAAGACTTCTGTATGGCACAAATGCGACTTCACCCCCATCCATTCGAATTTGCAATCCCCGTGCTCCTAATTGGGTAATAACGCCATTAAAATGATCATTTGAGAAGAAATCGCCTACAGAAATTTTATGCTCAAACTTTATGACTATTCCATTTATAACATCTCGCCAGTACTTTCCTCCAATTACAAGAATCACCGCTAGTAAAACTAGGGTTACTAGGAAACTATTATTCAGCATAAAAATCAGCAACAAAAAGCTAATTCCAATCCAAATACTCGTTTCAATTCTAGGCCATGAAGTTTCAATTTTACGTTGCCAATCTTCTGATTTTACAAATACAAATAAATAGCGTTGTATTAGCTGGAGTATCAAATAAACCAATCCAATAATAGCCACCACCGAAACCAAGATTTGAGCAGGAAGAATGGATAAACCGATAAAGTCTAAATCTTTCATTCTAAATTCTTTAAATAGTTTTGATTCTTTAACTCTTCAATTACCGACTTACTCACTGATGGCTCTATAGTAAAAGTATTTAAACCTATTTCTTTAATCAATCCGGTAAATTTCAATTCTTTAATTACCCCATTCACTGTGGAGCGATCTTGCAGATGAAAAATTTCAAATATGTTGTGAAGGTGTAATCGCTCATGCAAGACCAAATGAGTCAGTAAAACCGCCCAAGAACCAGGTATCAAAATAGGCATTTTGTATTGTGGTTGATGAGATATGTATACGGTATCCTTTTCAAACCTTTCAATACTCGCTAACCAACGCATCATAGAAACTCCCACATTACCATTAGCATTATTGGCAAATTTTTCAAAATGTCTCAATAACTCTCGTTGCGAAGGAACTCGTTCCGGCTTTTTAGAAAATCGAATATCGACCCCTGATAAATGATGACGCTCTAACATGAGTTTTGCCAACTCTGTTTTATTTACCGGAGGAAGGATAATGGTAGCGCATAAAACGGACTCAATTCGAGTAACTTGACGTACCAAATCATAGGCAAAATTATTCATACTTAGAATAAACTTATGACGATCACCGTACTGCTCAATTACTCTGCTTAATTGATCAATATGTTTTCCTCCCCCGTTCTTTCTCAACCACCACAGTTCTAATTTATTCAATACAAAAACAGACCCCATTGGCACGTTATTCATAATTTTAGCAAAGTTACCTTGTTGGTTAGTCACTTTTTGAAAGACTTCTAGTAATGAGGTTTCTTGGTTTATACCTTTTCCTGGTGGAAACACTCTAAAAATATGTCGCGCGTTTAAACCCTGAATCACGGATTCCGCAAAATGCGATTTACCTCCTAAAGGCTCACTAATAACCAATAAAGCACCGGCTTCATATGGCCCAAGTGCCGAAAGTGCCTGTTCAAGCTCAAAATCTCGTTTCACTGCTAATTGCGTATGAAACATTTGCTTCCCTGCAAATAAATGTCTGTAATAGGTTGGCAAACTTCTTTCTACCTCTGGAACAATACTATTCTTTTGCACAAAAGTTTTTAGCATTTTTCGTTTATTAACCAAGGTTTTGTTACGGTCATTAAACTCAGCCATACGTAGCTGATGCTGTTTCCTTCTAATTTCAAAAACCGATGAATTCACCCATTTTTTTGCATGCAAACGGTAATTTTTAAATTGCTCAAAAATGCCTTTATATCCTTGCTTAATATGAACAAAACGATTCACACCAGATGAAGTATGCTGCAATTCGGAAACGCTTAACTTTTGGGTTAACTCTCCGAACTGCTTCTCTAGAGCACTTAAAAACTCCATCTCGGTTCGGTCAATATCTAAATCTAATTCATCCAAATCAGAAATTAGCTTTGATTTAAGCTCCTTTAATTGCAGCTCAGAATCTTGACTTGGATTTTCTTCTATGCTATTAATAAAAGCAATCCTACTACCCATCTCCTCAAAACGAGCCGTAATAACATGATAAGAATGTTCCACCCTACGATTCATGGGTTCGATAAAATCCAACTCAATGAAATAATCAGCAATACGCTGCAACTCAATTGAAATTTGCTTTACATCACCTTCCTGATAATCCTCAAAATTTAAAATGGAATCTTCATCAATTAAGTCAACCGTTTCCGGAAGGTGACCAATATTATCACGTAATTTCTCCTGAAGTTTTCCTAAAAACTCGGAAGGGTTATGTCCTAGTAATTCATTTTCATCAAAAGCTTGAATACGCTGTTCATCCAATACCCCTAAACCTTCTTTTTCAAACAAATTACGTAGGTGTTTTGACAACCTCCTAAACATTCCGAAGATTCCTACTCGAATATCTGCAGAAACATTTTCTTTTAGGTAAACTAACTCAATATGCAATCCTGTAGTAACCGTCCAAGCCTTAAATAAATTAGAAAATAGCTCTTGATTTCTTTCCCAAAATTCAGCATAATTGTTAATCTCCTGTCTATCTTCTCTTTCTTTTGAAAAATCTATTTCGTCCTCAATATCTTCTATTGTTGAATTAACATCCAAACGCCTCGACAACTCCACAATTTTCAATACCATTTCACGATCTCTAAAATTTGCGGCCTTTAACAACTGCTCTGGCTTTTGTTGAATTCCAGCTGCTTGATGTTTTAACCCATCCAGTACAGCTTTTTTGGCTTCTCCAATTAACTTAGATCTGTTTTCTGGTTCAAGGGTAATTTCGGTCAATAATTGTTCAATAACCATCACGGTTCGCTCACGCAATGCTTTTACATTAATTGCCTCAATCATACCTAATTCATGCAACAACTTTTTCATATTGCGTAAATTGATGGTAGACTCATAATAGTTCAATAGGTCACTCCAATCAACGTGTAAAGAACATTTACCAAATAAGGACCGCTCCGCTTTTAGTATTTTTTTTGTCCATTTAATATCCCAATTATCCTTTTCATCTTCAATTAACTCCCACTCCTCCACATATCGTTTAATGGTATTTGGAGTGTGTTTAAATACGTTTTGACGCTTAGCAACCCATTTTTCAATTTCACTTTCTAATATTTGAGAAACAAAATCACGATGCTCTGCTCCCATTCCTTCTCCAATTGCTTGCAATTCCTCGCTTAACTCTTGGTACTGAAAACGAAAGTTTGCACGGCTTTTCTTTTCCATTATTTGAGAAAAGAATTTTTCAAATAATCTCTCGTATTCCAAGAAAAACTGCGCTTCTCCACTAACCACAACAGCAATGGCTTTCTCTGTAAACACCTTATTAGAATGCTGCAATCTCTTTTCTAAAGTTTCAATACTCGATTTCAACTCCGAAGATAGTTTCAACTGAAGCGGTTCAATATCTAAGGCCTGAATTTCTTGTATTTCCGTGGTCAATTCCTTGGGTTTAAATCCTAAGCTAATTTCCGAAAACTGTGAAGAAGCTCTCACCAGCATCGTTGTTCCAATAGAATCTAAAAGATTATTGGTTTTTTCCACATATGTTTCAGGATCATAAATTTTATCAGGTACACCCACAAACACCAAATCCGCATAATTAGAATAGTGTTTCATTAATTCAAATATGGAAAGCTTCTCTGTACTATTATTAATGATTTTAACCTCTGCAGATAACCTAAAATCATTCAAAACCTCTAAAATACTAGCATGGATAGGTCCCCGTTCTAAATGATCATCGTTAACCAGTAATACCCGAACATGTGCATTAGCCCACCTCTGCGATGCTAGTAAAAACTTAACCAACCGAATGGTTAATATTACGTTATTACTTACACCACGCCACCACAAATCAATCGTTTCATATTTCCCAAAACCGCGCTCTTCATCATAATCCATGTATAGCACGTTGTAATCTAAATCTATTAAAGACTGGGTTAGGTTTGCAAACTGAAGGGGCTCAGAGGTTTTTCTTGGCCAACCCATAAGTACGGAATTGGGTTCAATACCCGAGAAACCATATACACTAGCAATGGTTTCTATTCCATTATAAATATTCCTTACCTCTTGGCGTCTGGTGAAAATCCCATCTTCCCGGATATCGGCTGTTTTAACTCCTTTATCTTTTTTAGGGAAGAGAACCGCTGCATCAGGACTCTCAATCAAATCAAAATTTGAAATCATACCAGAACGACCACCAATATCTTGAGAAAGCTCAATTAAATGAGGACGCTTATCGGTTCCTCCAGAAAACAATAGCACATTGGGTCGCCAGTAATTCTGGTTTTCCTCCATACCATCCATTTTTCGAAGACCTGCTTTTACAACTGAACTCCAAACAGAGCCCCAGATATCGCCTGAATTTAAACTTATTTGATTCCTTTTCAAAAAGAAGTACGTTCCAAACAACAGTAAATAAGCCAATACCATGGCTACAGGGTCAATTTGAAACATTACCGTAAAGGTGGCCACAAAGCCAATTGCCCCTATCCATTTGCTGACCTTAAACTTAGGTGAAAAATCACTATTTGCCCAGCTCTCTAGGAAGAAGGAAAGGTTTATGAAATTATAAGCCATTAAATAGAACATAGAAACCAAGCGAGCAATGGTATCCAATTCTCCCATTAACACCCCAATTTCAGCAATAACGATGGTTAAAATCAATGCATTTCTTGGCTCTTTAGCTTTTCCGGTACCTTGAGAAAAAACCTTAGAATACATGGCTATATTGTCAATACTCATAGCTTGATAAATACGTGGACCTGTCTCTTATACACATCTCCGAGCCCACGAGACTCCTGAGCAT
>CAJXPI010000140.1 GCA_913057875.1 uncultured Flavobacteriales bacterium | reverse complement strand
CGGAGTGTGTATAAGAGACAGTTTCAGATAGGTCAATAGCGGGTTTTCCCTTTCTTATTAATTCACTTTCTAAAAATGAAGTGGTGCAATAGCTCCAGCAAGTTCCGGTGTATTGTTGGTTTTTTACGGGAGTACTTTCAAGAACAATTTTATTGGTAAACAATAATTCTTTGGCTTCTTGCTTTTGAGCAAAACTAATAGTAGCGCTTAACATTAAAGCCGAAAGCCCCAGTATGGAATGTGATATCTTCATTATTTGTTTTTTTGTTTGAATAATTTGGGGAAAATATAGAATCCTAATTTTCCATGATTCTTAATAGTGCTCCATGATTTATCATCAAAAAGAATACATGCAATTCCTAGAGTGGGAATATTTTCATAATGTTCGTTAGCTAAATGATTAACCACTTGAGTAACTCCTGGATTGTGCGCTACAATCATTAATTCGTCTATATCATCAGGTGTTTCTCTGATTTGAGCAATCATGCTCTTAGGTGAGGCCAAATAAAGGTCGTTGGTAAATGAAACATCCTTTTTCGGAGTTCCTAAGTAAGTATTCATGATTTCGGTAGTATCTGTGGTCCTTTTAGCTGAACTAGAAACTATTTTCTGAATCTTTACGCCACGTGACATTAATTTTTCAGCCATAAAGCCAGCATCTGTCATGCCACGTTTTTTCAGTTTTCGATCAAAATCTTCCTTGCCTTCAGACCACGAAGACTTGGCATGTCTTACAATAAATAGTTTCTTCATTTCAATAAAGCGTGTGCTTACAAAGAAATATTTTTATTGTGACAACAGAAATTAATTAGTGTTATTTGAGTTGAAATTGTGATAAAAAGGTTAGAATGTATGGTATTGGATTTCTGCCGTTTAGTCATTTAATGCATTTTGGTGTAATTTTAGACGGGAATTAAACATGAAAAACTTAGAAATTACTCCTTCCGTGGTCCAGTATAATAGTTTTAGCAAAAGCATTATTGCTCCTGTTTTAATGGCCGTTTTAATGTGGGCTGTTTTCATGTACGAGCAATATTTTAATGTGAGTTTTAACTCTTACGGAATTCTTCCTCGTGATTTTGTTGGTTTAAGAGGAGTGCTTTTTTCGCCTTTCATTCATGGCGATTTAAGTCATATTGTAAACAATACCTATCCCGTACTAATTTTGGGAACCGCCATTTTCTATTTCTACCGGAATGCTGCCAAATTTGTGTTTTTCTATAGTTTTTTAATGACCGGTGTTTGGGTATGGGCCATGGCTAGATCTTCCTTTCATATTGGAGCCTCTGGTTTAATTTACGCATGGGGAGGCTTTTTATTTCTAAGTGGTGTATTAAATCGTAATAAGAGAATGATGGGGTTATCCTTATTAGTCGTTTTTTTGTATGGATCTATGATTTGGGGAGTATTGCCTTTGGAGGAAGGTATTTCATGGGAATCGCATTTGTTTGGTGCGGTTGCGGGGTTAATCTTGGCTTGGGTTTTTCGTAAGGATGGTCCGCAGAAAAAGAAATTTCAATGGGAAGATAAAGAAGAGGAATATGAAATTGAATTTTGGAATATGACCCAAGAAGAGATTAACGCTTATTACCTTAAAAAATGGCAAGAAAAAACCTCAGAACAAAAAAGTCCTGAGGTTTCTTATAAATATGTTTTTAAACCTAAATCAGAAGATTAATGGTTTAGCATTACTGGCATTACCAACATCAATACTTCTTCGTTTTCATCACCACCTTCCGGAATTAATAATCCGGCTCTGTTTGGTTCTGAAAGTTTTAAAAGTACTTGTTCACTAGTAAGGTTATTTAACATCTCTACTAAGAAACGAGAGTTAAATCCAATTTCAATATCCTCACCAGCGTAAGAACAAGTTAAACGTTCTTTAGCTTCATTAGAGTAGTCTAAATCTTCGGCAGAAATGTTTAATTCACTTCCTGAAATTTTTAAGCGTACTTGGTGAGTCGTTTTATTAGAGAAAATAGAAACACGTTTTACAGAGGCTAATAAGCTCTTTCTGTCAATCGTCAGAATGTTATTGTTCTCTTTAGGTATTACCGCTTCGTAGTTTGGATAGGTTCCATCAATTAAGCGACAAATCAATTGCACATTATTAAATTCAAAGTAAGCGTTCATGTTGTTGTATTGAACCTTTACCATTTCTTCACTACTGTCTAAAATGCCCTTTAATAGGTTTAAAGGTTTTTTAGGCATAATAAAAGAACTTGCTTTATCGGCTTTGACATCCAGCCTTCTGTAACGCACTAATTTGTGAGCATCTGTAGATACAAACGTTAAGTTTTCTTCGTTTAATTCAAACATTACTCCTGACATTACAGGTCTCAGTTCATCATTGCCTGTAGCAAAAAGAGTTTTGTTAATCGCGGTACCTAAAGCATCTGCTTTAATTTGTAACTCGGCTGCTTTTTCAATTCCCGGGATTCTTGGAAATTCTTCTCCATTAAACCCGGTTAACTTAAACTTACCGTTAGACGAAGCCATTTCAATTCCAAATGAACTTTCGTCTACCGTAAAGGTAAGAGGCTCATCTGCAAAAGTTTTTAACGTATCCAAGATAAAACGAGCAGGAACTGCAACAGTACCATCTTTATCTGAATTGGTTAATTCAATTTCGGTGGTCATGGTAGTTTCCAAATCACTTGCAGAAACTATTAATTTGTTCTCCGCAATTTTGAAAAGGAAGTTATCTAAAATAGGTAGGGTATTATTTGTGTTCAATACACCACTAATACTTTGAAGTTGTTTCAGTAATACGGTACTGGATACGATGAATTTCATAATCTACTAGTTTGTTTTGTGCGCCTCAAACAGAGCGGACAACAAAAATAATTTTTGAGTCCAAGTATTTAAATGAAAATAAATGCAATTCAGCTAATTTTATTAACAAAAATCACTGAAATTTCGACCGTTCTAATTTTTTAGAAAGAAGTTAATATCTTGGTTCAATGGATCAAAAACGAAGTATTGGATAATCATGAATTCTTTTTCGTTCATAAGTCCGTACATCCTGTCTTGATCATGGTCAATTGGGTTCCCGTCAATGTCCATTCCACTTTTAAGTGGCTTTAGTAGTGTTTTAAGAGTGGTTGTTTCTCCAGCCATGTTTTTCAAGGTATACACTTCAAGTGGAATAGAAGTACTTACCGAATCAATAAACATAGGGTCTTTGGTTTCCTCCCACATTTCAAAATTGATATTCCTAAACATATCCAGATATTCTAAGATATACCCTTTTTCAAAATCTTCTACTGGGACTAAGGCATTAGTGTAAAGGGAAACGTTTCCATCAATTGTTTGTTTGATTACAAATCCTTTTTCGGGTTGCCCCGGTCTACTTAAACGAATTTCTGCAATATCTTTTGGACTGTAATTAAATATTGATTTTAACCTCCAGTCGTTTTCAAGACATGAAAAACGAGGGCTTAAATAACCTCTAAACCCTTCAATGTGAACTAAATAAGGTAGGCTACTGCCGTCAATCATCATGTAATTTCCGGTGTGGTCTTGATTGGTTGTTCCAATGTAGAAAGTTTTGGATGGAGTAGAACGTCCTTGGTAAATTTCAACCTTTGTTCCAGATGTACTCATGTCGGCTATGGTCTTATCATAACGAGCTTTGGACACTGGAGCTTTAACAGTCATTAGATTTATCGTTTCCAATAAATTGTTGATGTTATGCTGAACAGTTTTGTATTTGTTGTTTACCATCCATCGATTGTTAGAACCTCTTTCTAAAAGCACATGATTACCTTTCATATCCGCGATGAAAACCTTGGTAATACTCCCTGTGTCTTTTATATTAAATTCGTTCGAGGAGGTTTTTAAAGTAGAACCTTTCGAGCTAAAGTATTGGTTAGCTACAAATGCAGATATTGCTGTAAGAGCAATTAATAAGATGATATTTTTGTATTTCTTCATTTTTTATCAGTGTGGTAATTAATGTGAACTGTATTTTCTTCTACGCCATAAGCCAATGCCAAAACCGATAATCAGTATCATTATGATTGGTATGGCGGTATTGAAAATTTGCCACTTTCGTCTTTCTTTCGCTACTATTTGTTTATTTAATAAACGAAGTTTAAACTCCTTTACTCTAGATAGAATTAATTCATCCTCTTCTAATAAATAACTCATACTATTCATGATAAAATCCTTATTTCCGTATGTTCTTCTAGTGTATTTATAATATCCTAATGGCATAAATCGTTTTCCATCACTTGAGACCTCATTCTTAATAATATCAGCATCCGAAATAACAATCATTTTATTTTGAGTACTTTGGGTTTGGAATTGAAACTCTGGATTGGAGACCACTTTATTGCTAATTCTGTTTTTAAAAACAGATTCAAATTCACCTTCCAGCAAAACTCCCATAATTTGAGGTCCTTTATTAAATCTGCGTTCATCAGCTGGATCTCTTAAAATACTAAAAGAAACCCGCGTAGGGACATTTACCACCTTTGAGTATTTGGACGAAAATAGTAAGGGAGTCTTTTTAATGTTTTTACCTCCTACCGTATCTATGCTTCCCGCATATTGAGATGCAATGGCATCTAGGTTGTTGGTAATTGGATGTTTTACCTCATTAAAAATTAAGGGGTAATAATACCATGGAAATAACTCTTGTTTAGGCTGATCGCCTACCATTCCTGTAACCATAGGAAGTGGAAGAGATTGAATATCCATTACGAAATCAGAATTTACTCGAGCGCCATATTTGAAAAGTTGATCTTCTAAATTTAAGTTCCGTGCTAAACCAAGGCTGATTCTATTCTTGACTAAGCTATCTGCATTTATTTTTGCGTGCTCAATAAACCACATGGTTTTACCACCATTCATAATGAACTGGTCCAAAACATATTTGTCTTTCTCGCTAAAGGCAGAGTCTGGGCCAATAATCAAGGCAGCAGAAAAGTTTTTTAGAGCATTAATTTGACCATTCAATTCCACATCTGTGTAATTGTAAAATTCGCCAATGGCTCTAAGGGCTCCTTGAATTTCCATATTGGAAGCTTCACCATGACCTTTTATTATAGCCACTTTTTTAGGGATGGTCATAGTGGCTTTTTTAATGGCGCTAGAAATTTCATATTCTAATTGCTGAATGGAGTTATTCAACATGGCTTCGGATGAAGAGCCCGTGGTTTGCTTTAATAACTGAATAGGGAACTCTTTTTCTCGATAGGCCATTATGGCTCCCGGGAATACAATTTGTTCCGAAGTTTTATCTCCGTTTCTGGTCGTTAAATTGGAATATTTTAAGCCCTTTGAAGAAAGTTCACGATAGATGTTTTGTCTTACTTTTTCATCTGGGTTAGCGGAAGGGTCAATAAATTCATATTGAATATTATCTCCGCCATATACGCGCATTTCGTCTAAAATTTCTTTTGTAGAATTTTGAAGTTGTTTAAAACCAGCGGGAAGATCACCGTCTAAATATACCCTTAAAAAGATCACGTCATCTAAAGTTCCTAATTGATTTTTAGTGAAATCATTCAGGGAATAACGATGGTCTGTGGTTAAATCAAACCTTTTAAAGTAGAGGCGTGCTGAAAAGTTGATTAAAATCAGCGCCAATACAAATACTCCTAATGAAATAAGGGAGTTCAATTTGGTTTTTGGTTTACTCGTTGACTTGCTCATTTTTACCACTTGAAACTATCTAATTTCATTTTTGTAAGAAACAAAAAGAAACCACTTAAACTTAAAAAATAGATTAGATCACGCGTGTCAATAACTCCGCGACTCATAGAAATATAATGTTCATTAATTCCTAGTTGAAGTATAAACGAGTCTAGACCAGGAAAGGTTGAAAAGCCACTTATTTGTTCAAACCCAACATAGAAAAAGAAACTTAGGAAAACTGCCAAAATAAAGGCTACGATTTGATTTTTAGATAATGCAGAAGCTAAAATTCCAATAGCCACAAATGCAGATGCCAGAAAAAGAAGGCCAAAGTAGGAGCCCCAAGTTGCTCCTTCATCGATGCCGGGAGACAAGCTAATTTGTTTTACCGACCAGTAATAAATTAGGGTCGGCAGTAAAGAGAAAATGACGATTATTAGTCCCGCCAAATACTTGGCAAAAATAATTTGCCAATCGGTAAGCGGTTTTGTTAACAGTAGCTCGATGGTTCCGGTTCGCCATTCTTCCGAAAAACTTTTCATGGTCACCGCAGGAATGAGGAACATAAAAACCCAAGGGGCAATAACAAAAAGAGTATCAATGGTAGCGTAGCCAGAGTCAAGTACATTAAAATTACCGGGGAATACCCACATAAAAAGTCCGATAGCCGCTAGAAAAACCACAATTGCCAAATAGCCAGTGAGCGAACTAAAAAAAACGGAAATTTCTTTCTTAAGAAGAGCGATCATTTACAAAAAATAAAGTTGCGAATTTAATCCATTTAACGGATGTTTCATTCGAAAGTTAGGGGCAAAAAAAAACAAGAACCGAAGTTCTTGTTTTTTTTAATATTTTTTAATAATCTTTATTTAGATTAATTGTTTTTTTCTTAGTTGAACAATTTGGTAAACACCAAACGTTATTCCCGCAATAAAGAGGAAGATTATTCCACCATCAATTGGAGTTACAGGAGTAGATCCTCCTGGATTAGGAGGAATAGGTGGAGCAAACATTACTGTAGGAAGTAATGTAAACATAATTACATATGCTGCCTTCGTTAAATTTTTTGCAAAATTAGATTTCATAATGTGTGGCAATTAAAAAATTCGCGTGCAATGCAAATATATGCGCAATTCCTTATCAACAAAAGAAAAGATTCAAAAAAACATGAGTTATGAACAATGAAACATTAACTAATCGTCTAGTCTAAAGTAGTTAAGATCTCAAAACTTTGTGCTTTTGGCTTCTGTGCAAAAAGTTTTTTCGTTTCGGGCCAGACCACCCCAAACAATTCAGACTTTCGGTAATGGTTTAAATCTTTCTCTGTGTTCCATTTACTTAATGTGCTAATAACGTTTGAGTTATCACGGTCTTGGACTAATTCCAAACGGATGCATCCAGGTTGGGTTCTAATTTGATTTTTATATTGATTAAAAAGTTGAAGGAATGTTTTTATGTGCCTTTCTTCAAAGGTCATGGTCACCAATCTTATGATCATACAAAGTTTATTGAAATGGTTTCGTTTATTCGAATACCTAAAAGGCCAGATGCATTTCCAGTATGGAACGCAATTTCTAAATTCCCGGTAGAATTAAATACGGCTACTATATCTCCAGGTTCAACATCTGCATATGACTCTGAAATTTTTGTTACTCGGGCATGGGGTATTCTAAATCGAATATCAACGCCTCTTCCCATTGCGTGTTTTTGAAATATGTCCTTGGTTAGGTTGGTAATCACGTTTCCATACGAATCAATATGAACTACTGAGGCTCTGATGGTATCTTGTTGAAATACGGGAGCATAACTCATCATGGGCCTCAAAACTTGAATGGGTTCTGCAATTACCTCAGGTACCCCTCCTCTACACAGGTGTGTAGCTGCCTGAATTAAAATGCTTTTTTCAGGAAAGCTAGCTAATTCGGGAGGTGAACTAATATTTAGTTGATAAGCCAAGATAGGTTCGTTTTCGAATACCAGAGAAAATAAACCATTATCTAAACCAACGAAATAGTGTTTCTTGTGCTTTATTATTACAAAATCTGCATTGGAATCACTTGCACCCACAGAAACCAAATGAACCGTATTTGGAGGGAAGTTGATGTAAGAATTCTTTAAAATAAATGCCGCCTGTGCCAGGTTAAACTTTTCTACAGAGTTAGTAATATCAATAATTTGAGATTCGGGAAACTGCGAAAGAATTTGTCCTTTCATTACCGCTAAATAAGGGTCGCTAATTCCAAAATCTGTCTCTTATACACAT
>CAJXPI010000139.1 GCA_913057875.1 uncultured Flavobacteriales bacterium | reverse complement strand
CGTCGGCAGCGTCAGATGTGTATAAGAGACAGATTGGAATGATGTTCAAAGTTATTCTACTTATAATAGGTATTATGCGGATTCCATTCTGATTGAAGATAAATGGCAAATGGATGTTTTTAATAAAGAAAGTCCTATTACTCAAGGAAATTTCACGTCTTCCTTTTTTATGATGCGAACTGCTTTTACCAAAGATGGTGCAAACCATATTAGCGAAGTATTTGAACAGTTTTCTAGAAACAGAGCAACAATTTCGCGTAGATTGGGTGAGGCTTCAATTGCCAAAAACGATACCGCTTATTCTCAAGGCGCATCAGGGGGAGGGTATTACGATGGGTTTGGGCCAAATCATTCCGATGTATTAATTCCAGCATTTTTAGCCGCATACAGTGGTAAGGATGCGGAAAGCTACAGCACTAACATTTTCTCAAAAATGTATATTCCTAATATGCGTCTAACCTATACCGGATTGGCTAAGATACCAGCTTTAAAAAAGAAGTTTAGAAATATTAGTATTTCTTCAGGATATAAATCGGCCTATATTGTTGGGGGATATACTTCCAATGTCCAATATAAAGATGGGTCCTCTACTGATCCAGGTGATGGGTTCACTTCGGTAAGAGATTCAAATTCTCTCTATAATAATTTTACTGCAAAGTATAACTTCAACGGAGTTACCATTAATGAATCATTTAGTCCGCTTATTGGAATTGATGTCACCTTGAAAAATACCATTCAATTAAAGTTTGAAATTAAAAAGAATAGAACATTGAACTTAAGCACCCAGAGTTTGCAAGTAATGGAAATTAGAGGAGAGGAAATAACGGTAGGATTAGGATATACCTTTAAAAAATTAAGAGCTCCATTCCAAGCTAAAACCAAGAGAAAGGCAATAACTAGTGATTTCAAGGTGCGAGGAGATTTCTCCTTACGTAAGAATTTAAGTATTACTAGACAGTTGGATACGGAGATTAACCCAAACAACCCAACCAATGGTCAAACCGCTATGTCAATTAAGTTAACAGGTGACTATAAATTAAGTTCAAAATTGACTTTAAGACTATTCTTTGACTACATTTCAAATACACCCGTCATATCTCTTTCTTATCCAAACTCCACTACCAATGGTGGATTTAGTATAAGATTTAACTTAAATGGATAGGAAAAAATAATATCTTTGGATCTCAAATCTTGTAAAAAAACTTATTAATATAATTTATCATGGCAGTACCTGCAGAATTAAAATATACGAAAGATCACGAGTGGATTAAGGTGGATGGTGACGTTGCTACAATTGGTATTACTGATTATGCTCAAGGAGAGTTAGGTGATATTGTTTACGTTGAAGTAGATACCGAAGGAGACACTTTAGATAGAGAAGAAACTTTTGGAACTGTGGAAGCGGTGAAGACTGTATCTGATTTATTTATGCCAATATCTGGTGAAGTATTAGAGTTTAATGAAGCCTTGGAAGACGCTCCCGAAACAGTAAATGCGGATGCTTATGGTAACGGATGGATGGTGAAGGTTAAAATTGCCAATACATCTGAACTGGATGACCTTTTAAGTGCTGCGGCTTACGAAGCATTAATTGCGGGATAATTAAAAATTACGCTTTGTATTTACAAAAAAACAAAGCCACTATATTCTGGGCACTGTTAATCGCAGTGCTCAGTCTTTTGCCCGGAGAGAAGTTCCCTCATGTCCCTATGACCAATGCTGATTTGGTGGTCCATTTTTTCTTTTACTGTGTTTTTACCTTTCTCCTAATTCTAGGAAATGTAAGACAATCACAATATATTTTCTTAAAAAAACATCCGGTTTTTTGTGCACTTTTAGTGTCTATTCCTTTCGGTGGTCTTGTGGAAATAATTCAAGGCACGGAGTTTGTATCTAGGTCCGCAGAGTTTGCCGATTTTCTAGCCAACAGTGTTGGTGGATTGATTGGCGTAATTCTGTTTTTTATTATTTATGGATCTCCTAAAAACTTTACTACATGGAACAAAAAAAGTCCCCCGAAAAAGATTACAGAAGACAATCCCCACAGTATTTCCTAATAGGATTAATTGTGGCGTTAAGCACCACCCTACTCGCGTTTGAATACAGAACTTTTGAGGAAATTGAGCAGGATTTTGATCCACCAGGCGTAATTATCGATCCATACATTGATGATTTACCCCCAGTAACAGTGCGAGAAAATGATGTGAAACCGGATCCTCCAAAACCTCCTCAGCCACCTGTTCCGTCTCCAGATCCAGTTCCCGACCCCGAGCCAATTCCGCATCCAATTATACCTGATCCTATACATCTAGAACCTGGAATTCCATTTATAGATCCGGACCCGGAACCTTTGGCGCCCGAAGGCCCCTCTAGAATAGTTGAAGTAATGCCAGAATTTCCGGGAGGAATGGAAGAAATGCAGTCTTATCTAAGAAAGTCTTTAAAATATCCGGCATTGGCACAAGAAAACGGAATTGAGTCCAAACTTTTTGTTCAATTTATCGTTAATAGTGATGGTTCTATAACGGATGTGGAGATTTTAAATCCGCAAGGTGTTGGGTTTGACAAAGAGGCAAAACGGGTAATTTCGGGCATGCCAAAATGGAAACCAGGGAAACAGGGAGGTAAAACTGTACGTGTTTATTACATTATCCCCATTAATTTTACGTTAAAGTAAGTTAGAGCCTACATATATTATAAATATTCTTGCTATTTTAGCAGACTTAAAATTGGATACAAATGGAAGTTAAGAAAAATCCAGAAGTTGATGTAAATAAAAAGTCATCCATGTACTTCATGATTGGTGCAGTGGTAGCACTTTCGGTGCTATTGTTGTCATTTGAATGGAAAACATATGATGCATCTTTTCAGGAATTAGGTAAACTAGTTCTAGATTTAGAGGAAGAGGAAATTATTCCAATTACCCAACAAGAATTACCTCCCCCTCCCCCTCCTCCGCCACCAGCAACCATTATTGAGATTGTTGAGGATGATGAGGAAATCGAGGAAGAATTGGAGATTGAAGATACCGATGTTGATGAAGACGAGGTAATTGAGATTGTTGCGGTAGAAGAAGAAGAGGAGGCCGCTGAAGAGGAGATTTTTACTATTGTGGAAACTAATCCTTCCTTTCCAGGCGGTGATAAGAAAATGTATGAGTACTTGGGTAAGAATATGAAATACCCGCCAATCGCGCAGGATAATAATATTCAGGGTAGGGTATATGTTTCCTTTGTTGTTGAGAAAAATGGGGCAATTACAGATGTACGTGTTTTACGTGGTATTGGTGGTGGCTGTGATGAAGAAGCTATTCGAGTTGTGAAATCAATGCCAAGTTGGAGTCCAGGTAAACAGCGTGGTAAATCAGTAAGGGTAAGATTTAACCTTCCAATAGTTTTTAAACTTCAGTAATTGAAAATAAAGAAATAGAAAGGAAAGCCTTGGCAATATTTGTCAGGGCTTTTTTACTTTTATACCCTAATTAAACTATATGGACTATACGCAATTAAATAGCTGGGTACAGAAAAAATTACAGGACAACAATGACTATAAATCCTCTTATGAAAAAGAGCGTTTAAAGAATATTATTGGATGTATTGATCTAACCACATTAAATGCTACGGATAGTCCGACATCTGTTCGACAGTTTGTCAAAAATGGGATACATAAACTTTCTATTAATTCTCTTCCAGAGGTAGCTGCTTTTTGCGTTTTTTCAAATTTCGCTTCGCAGGTAAAAACGCAGTTAGTCCATACAAACATCGATGTGGCATGTGTGGCTACTGCTTTTCCACATGGTCAGGCTGATTTACAATCAAAAATAAAGGAAGTAGAAGCCGCAGTTGTTGCTGGTGCGGACGACATTGATGTGGTCATTAATAGAGGAATGGTTCTAGATGGAGATTATGAGGGTCTGGCATCGGAGATTAAAGCTTTTTCAGAGGCTTCTAGTAAGGTACATCTAAAAGTGATTTTGGAGGTTTGTGAATTAAGTTT
Source organism: uncultured Flavobacteriales bacterium (assembly GCA_913057875.1). GTDB lineage: Bacteria > Bacteroidota > Bacteroidia > Flavobacteriales_G > Salibacteraceae > CAJXZP01. The sequence goes on along the minus strand of CAJXPI010000139.1, from coordinate 3,930 downwards.
AGAACAGGTTTACTTAGCTGCAAAAATTTCGATTGAAAATGGCGCTAATTTTATTAAAACATCTACAGGAAAAGGCTCTTCGGGAGCCTCTCTGGAGGCGAGTTTAGTAATGTGTTTAGCAATTAAGGAACATTTTGAAAAAACAGGTTTAATGATTGGGTTTAAAGCTGCAGGCGGTATTTCAACATCTGAGGGTGCCAATCAGTATTGGAGTTTAGTTGAAAATTGTTTAGGTGAAAAGTGGATGAATAAGCGTTATTTTCGCATTGGAGCAAGTAGTTTATTAAAAAACATTATAGCCGATTTGGCGTAATCCATAGTATATTTCGGATATGAAAAAACTTTTGCTAATAGTTCTCGTAGCCTTAATTGGTGCTAAGGTAGGGAACGCGCAAAAAACTTTGTTGCCCTTTGATAGAGTGACTTCTCACGATGCCATGCGTCAATTATATGAGTCGGACTCGGTTATCCATTTCTCTTATAAGTCTCTATTATTGAATAAGTCTGAATTTGACACTTTGGTGAATCGAACGAATGACAGGTATACCTCAAGAGTATACAAAAATTGGGTTTCACGGAAATTGTTTAGAGAAAACTTGGCGATAATTGAACAAGAAGATTTGTATGTCTCGTTTGACGCATTGATGAATTTTGAATTGGGAAATGACTTTGAAAGTTCTTCAAATGATCAGGTGACTACCAATACTCGAGGACTGTTAATTCAGGGTAATATTACAGATAAGGTATATTTCAGGACTGACTTTTACGAAACTCAATCTTTTTTCCCATCTTACGTGGATTCCATGATTCGAGGGGCTCGGGTTGTTCCTGGACAAGGAAAAGCAAAGGCTTTTAAAACTGGAGGTTATGATTATCCTGTAGTTACTGGAATTGTAAATTACCAAGCCTCTAAAAATATAAATATTCAATTTGGACAGGACAAAATATTCGTTGGAAATGGATACCGCTCCTTGTTACTTTCAGATAACACGGCTCCCTTTTTATATTTACAATTGGGCCTTAACTTCTTTGAAAATAAATTGAACTATCATGCCAATTGGGCTTCGCTTCAAAAATTGCAAGGAGTTAATGGGGCAAATGCCACAGGCGATGATTTATTTGCGAAAAAGCAGGCAAATTTCAATTATCTATCATTTAAGCCTAGTTCAAAGATTGAAATTGGTTTGTTTGAAGGTGTTATGTGGGAGCGTTGGAATGAACAAACGGGATCACAAGATTTTGATCCGGTTTTTATTAATCCTTTACCTCTGTTAACTACGGCTATTAAAAGTAATGATACCTTAGTTAGCTCTATACTCGGTTTCAATGCCTTTGTAAAGCCGTTTGTTCATACTGGATTTTACGGCCAACTCGCTTACGGTGTAAATGGCGGAGGTACCGGGTTTCAATTAGGTACTAAGTTTTATGATGCTTTTAGTGTGGAAGGTTTGAATTTTCAGGTTGAATTAAATCAAGTAGGTCAAAACATTTATGGAACGCAAAATAACTTTGTAGATTATTACCATTTCAATCAGCCCTTGGGGCTCCAGAAAGCCGAAGATTTTACGGAGCTGAATTTTTTAGTGAGTTATAGATACAAAAGAGTATTAACTAGTTTGAAGGGAATTATTGGGCGTGTAAATAAGTCGCTAACTAATAGTCAATTAATAGATAATTATGATGTAAATATTGCTTACCTATTTAATCCCATTACAAATTTGATGGTTAATGCGGGTATGAGATATCGGGTAGATTCTTTTGGAACCAATACCAACTGGATCTACTTTGGAGTGAAGACTAATTTACGAAACCTTTATTACGATTTTTAATGAGAATGTTTAATTTATATCGTTGTTTAGGTGTTCTGGTATTGATTATTGCAGCTAATGCTTCAGTAGCTCAAAACAGATTGTTTTTACCTTTTGAACGGCAAGCTAATTTGCCTACCCAGAACAGTATGGATACATTAGGTTCTATGTTTCACCCTGATATTTTTCCTTATCAAACCCAAGATGTGGATAGTTCAGAGTGGTTCATGGATGTGTACCAAGGTGATTTTGCTACGGACAAATATTTGTTGGATTTAAAACTAAATAAAAATTCTAAAAAGTTTCCAGTCAAACTGTCTTTAAGTCCCGTGGGCGAGGCTCTCATTGGGTTTGAATCCGGAACCAATGCTAAATCATTTACACAAACAGGAATTGGTGTTAATTTTTCTGCTATGGTTGGAAAGGTGTTAGATGTGAATTTCAATTTTATGGGAAGCAATTCAAGTTTCCCAAGTTTTGTAGAGAATTATATATTCACTCATAAGGTGGTGCCTGGTCAAGGATGGGGATATCGTTCAGATTTAGGTTATTATTATAATAATAGTAATGGGTATATCAGCTATTCACCTATTAAGTATTTCAATTTTACATTAGGAAGAGGTAAAAATAAGTTTGGAGAAGGGTATAGGTCTTTATTGCTAAGTGATGCCAGTTCTAATTATAATTACTTCAGAATAGTTACTAATATATGGCGATTTAAATATGTCAATCTATTCTCACAAATGGATGACGTATATGAAGTTCCTGGAGCTCCTGATAATTACAATAAAAAGTATTCTAGTTCACATTATCTATCTATAAATATTGCGCGAAGATGGAGTGTAGGATTATTTGAGAGTATTCAATGGATGGGTCAAGATTCTGTGGTAAATAGAGGTTTTGACCCATATTATTTGAACCCGATTATTTTCTTGCGGCCTGTTGAATTTAGTTTGGGTTCAAGTGATAATGCTTTGATGGGATTAAACGTAAGTTTTAAGGCATCCAATCAGGTGAAGATATATAGTCAATTGGTACTGGATGAGTTCAAGTTGAGCGAAATCAGTAATAATACAGGATGGTGGGCAAATAAGTACGGAGTACAATTAGGAGCGAAATACTATGACGCCTTTAATATAGAACGATTAACTCTTCAAGGTGAATTTAACCATGTTAGACCTTATACCTACAGTCATAGTGTATCGGCACAGGCATATGGTCATATGAACCAGCCTCTTGCTCATGCAAGTGGGGCTAACTTTAATGAAGGGGTGTTCCTAGCACATTATTATGTGAAGAAATTTTACATCGAAATGAAGACTACCATTTTGATGCAAGGAGTAGATTCTGAAAGCGACACAGCTAGTTACGGAGCGAACATTTTTCGACCTTATGATGAACGAAAGTCCGATTATGGGAATGAAGTAGGTCAGGGGGTTTCAAGAACGTTAACCACCTTTAATTTAAAGGCCTCCTATTTGTTGAGTGCGAAAGCTAATATTCGTGCTGAAATAAATCTTTCTACTTTTAATGAAACCGTTGGGGGCGTTTCTCGGAACATTTTTTGGCCTCGAATTGGTATTCGTACAGGAATCTTCAATGAAGATTGGGACTTTTAGCTATTCAATTAAACTTTCACCATTTAAATTGGTAGTCAACATTTCCGTCATTACCTCAAAAAAGGGGAGCATTGCCTTTAAGGTTTCAGCCGCAGTTGTAGTGAAATCAGAACTTAAAACATCTTTATCCGTAAATTCTTTACTGATTAAGAATTGTTTGTAGCGCAATAAATCTATTGCTGAATGCTCTTTATCAAAACCTTTTGGTGCGGACTTTAATTGATCTCCCTGCAATGAGCCAAAGTTAGAAGTGAACTGTTTAGAGTTAATGACATGTCTTAATTCGGAATCATCTACCTCAATATGTTTTCTAATTCGTAGTAAGTCATCTTTCTCTGGTCCCCAGAAACCTCCACCAATGAAATTTGATCCAGGTTGTATATGAATATAAAAACTTCCACGTCTATCAGCTCCAGCTCTTATAAATACTAATCCAAAATTGTTCTTGTAGGGGCTGTCTCTTATACACATCTCCGAGCCCACGAGACTCCTGAGCATCTCGT
>CAJXPI010000138.1 GCA_913057875.1 uncultured Flavobacteriales bacterium | reverse complement strand
CGAGATGCTCAGGAGTCTCGTGGGCTCGGAGATGTGTATAAGAGACAGCAACATCGCCTTGTAAAATGGCCGGAAACAGTTCGTAGGTGTATTGATACTCGAACGCTTTGGCTTTCATGGTTTCTAAAAAATCTTGATATCCCTTACTCGTAATAACCGAAATGATAGCTATTCGTTGCGGAAAGTATGGAAACGCTAATTCGCGATTAGCATCATAAATTCCTTCTTTCTTTAACGTGGCAATGGCCTGCTTTTTTTCACGCGCAATTTCACCCAAAGTAAAGGATGGGTCAATGTCGCGAATGTTTAACGAAATTCCGTGGGTAGGGGAGTAGTTCACTTGAACGGAGAATAAAATTTTCATTCCCTCCCGTAACTCTTCACCGGTTTGGGTTTTGAATTTATTGGCTAAATTTTGATACATGCGACTCCAGATCGTAGATCTAATTTCGGCTACAATTTTACCGTTCTGTTTTTCAACTAATTCTGGGTAACAATGTCCACTTTTGGGATAATAATTAAGTTTTGAAATTTCGGCCGAAACCCAATAGGTATTGTGAAAGGTATGACTTATAACACGTTCAATGCTTTGTGTTAACTGAAGTAATGTATGCGATTTTGGCATGGTTTAACTTAATCCATCTTCAAAATTCTCAATCAAGGTTTTCCACTCGGTGGGTACTTCAATACTTTCGTTTTTTCGGTGGTTAAAACACACCAATACGTTTACACCACTGGCCATTTCAATTTGTTCACCATTTTCGTATTTGAAAATCTTGAAATTAAACTCCATACTTTTTCTACCAATAGCCACACATTCCATACTGCATTTGGCTTTGTCTTTTAAAACTAAAGGTTTGATGTAATTAATTTCCGTACGAGCCAATAAAACGCCCCATTCATCCCAGTCCTGACGTTCGCCTAAGATATCATCGAAATAACGAATACGCGCTTGCTCTACATACGATAAATATACCACATTGTTGACATGGTTCAATCCATCTAAATCACGAAATCTGATTTCTATGTCCGAAAAAAACTTCATGGTTTATTTGTCTAGTTTAGAATAGATCGAATTCTTACTCTTATATTCGGGTACAATGGCTTTCATTTTACCCACAATATCCATGTTGTCTTGACGGTCAAATGAATATACCAAGGCATTTACCTTGTCGGTGATATCTTCAAAATCGTATTCACGTACCTGCGCCACCATAATTTGACTGTGGTGGGTTTTCATGGTATTTTCTTCGTTGGCTAACAATTCTTCGTACAGTTTTTCACCCGGGCGTAAACCACTAAATTTTATTTGAATGTCCTTACCCACCGTCAGTCCAGAAAGCTTAATCATTTTTTCGGCTAACGAAACAATTTTGACTGATTCGCCCATATCGAAAATGAAAATTTCTCCCCCGTCACCCATCATACCTGCTTCCAGTACCAATTGACACGCTTCGGGAATAGTCATAAAAAAACGGGTGATTTCCGGGTGTGTCACAGTAATTGGGCCACCTTCATCAATTTGACGCTTAAAAATTGGAATTACTGAACCATTTGATCCTAACACATTTCCAAATCTAGTGGTAATGTATTTTGTTTTTGAATGTTGGTTCTTAGACTGCGTATAGATTTCTGCAATTCGCTTAGATGCTCCCATTACATTCGTAGGGTTTACCGCTTTATCGGTAGATATCATTACAAATTTCTCCACACCAAATTCATCGGCTAAATCTGCAATAATCTTTGAACCTTGTACATTAGCTTTAATGGCTTCTGACGGATTGTCTTCCATCATTGGCACATGCTTATAAGCAGCTGCATGATACACATGCGAAGGTTTAAATTCATTAAACAAGTTGCGCATACGTATCTCGTTACGTACATCACCAATTACAATTTCGCACATGTTGTCGCCATAGCGTTGACGCATACGTAATTCTAAATCATATAAAGGCGTTTCCGCCTGGTCAAGCATAATAATTTTCTCCGGATAGTACTGAATGATTTGGTCTACCAAACCAGAGCCTATAGATCCAGCGGCCCCTGTTACCAAAATGGTTTTGCCGGTAAGTTGATTTTTAATTTTGTCTTGGTTCAATTGAATAGGTTTTCTACCCAATAACTCTTCAATTTTGACGGGCTTAATCTGTTTTACGTTTAACTCTCCATTAATCCAATCTGTAACTGGAGGAATAATTTTAACCTCAATGTTATGGAAAAGGCATTGCTCAATGATTGCCCTTTTTTTAGCTTTCTCAATTTTTTGAACTGCAATAATAAGTGTGGCTGGTTTCTTTTCGATTAAGATTTTTTCCAGGTTTTCGTCTTTATAAATCTTTGTTCCTTCTAGTAATTTTCCTTGTTTACTGGGATTAGAATCAATAAAGGCAATAACTCGGTATTTTATTTCAGTCACCCGGTCTAGTGCCTGCTTGGTAGTTAGTCCGTTATGTCCAGCACCATAAATAACCACATCTGTTTTGGTTTTGGTCGTAGAGGTGATTTCCTGAAATATTAAACGAATTAAGGCTCTAAAAGAAGCAATCACAAAAAAAGTAACCACATACTCAATAATAATTACAGAGAATGGCATGATGTATTTATTCTGAATGAAATACGCTACAAAGTTTAGTAGAACAAGAAGACCAGTACCCGAAGAAATCGCCAAATACATACGTTGCAAATCTTGCAAACTAGTATGTCTAATAACACCACTATACGTTTTAAAGAAAAAGGAAATAATAATTCGAACAGCCAGAATAATAACAAAAGCATTGATTAACGTTGAAATTTCCTGTCCTGGAATATCAAAGTTAAAGCGGAGTAGAAAGGAGACAACTACAGAAAAAGCGATAATGGTTAGGTCAATGGAAAAAATGATCCATTTTGGAGCGTTTGAATCGAAGTTTAAATAAGTTCTCAAGCCTGAAATCTAGTTTGTTAATAGGTTGCCAAAGATATGCGTATTTGTGATTTACCGTTATTTTTAGATGGAATCTTCTGTAGTTTTTCTTCTATTATTTGTGCTTTAGATGTTTATTTGTGCACAATCAAAAAATTATGGCAGCATCAGGATCAAAAATTTCTATATACGGAGCAATTTTAGCAAATGTTGGAATTGCAATTTCAAAATTCATAGCGGGTAGCTATACCGGGAGTTCGGCAATGCTATCGGAAGGAATACATTCTTTGGTAGATTCTACTAATGGTTTGTTGTTGCTATTAGGAATTAAGAAAAGTCAACGCCCTGCTGATAAATCGCACCCTTTTGGATATGGTATGGAAATTTATTTCTGGTCTTTTGTGGTAGCTATCATGATTTTTGCTCTGGGAGGTGGAATTGCAATCTATGAAGGTATCCATCACATTCTTGAACCGGTTGAAGTATCTAATATAAAAATAAATTACATCGTTTTAGGAGTGGCTATTTTACTGGAAGGCGCTTCTTTAGTGGTTGCCTTAAAGCAGTTTCAGAAAAATAATGGAAAATACGGTTTAATAAAATCTATGCGAAGAAGTAAGGATTCTTCTACATTTACCGTAATCATTGAAGATCTTGGTGCTATGGTGGGACTTGTTGTAGCTCTTTTAGGTTTGTTTATTGGCGATTTCTTTGAAATTGCTATTGCGGATGGCGTTGCTTCTGTAATTATTGGCTTGATCCTTACGGCTATGGCTTGGTTTTTAGCTGTGGAAACTAAAGGGTTATTGCTAGGTGAGTCTATGGATCAAGATTCGGTAGCGTTACTGGAAGGGGTTTTAAAAGAACACACTCATGTTACAGAACATGGTTTAATTCGTTCCGTGCATTTTGGACCTGATGGAGTGATGGTAGGGGTAGATGTGCATTTTGACGATAAATACACCTTGGAGCAAATTGAACAGGAAATTGTTCAAATTGAAAAGGATTTTAAAGCCAAAGTTCCGGCAGTGAAATATGTATTTATTGAAATAAAAGAAGACGTTACGGAGTAATGTTAACCATTTTATCCGAGGGGTTAGAGTTTCCAGAAAGCCGATGGGCAAGTAAGGATGGAATCATTGCCATAGGAGGTGATCTGAGTACAGAACGTTTATTATTAGCGTACTCGAAAGGTATATTCCCCTGGTATAATGAAGGGTCTGAGATTATTTGGTGGACGCCAGATCCTCGGTTTGTACTTTTCCCTAAAAACTTGAAAATTTCTAAATCCATGCGTCAAATTATCCGTTCCGGAAAATTTAATGTCACTTACGATACGCAATTTTCTGAAGTGATTGCCCAATGTAAAAACACTCCCCGTAAAGAACAAGATGGTACGTGGATTACCGATGAAATGGAGGCAGCTTATAGCAAACTTCATGAGCTAGGTCATGTCCATTCGGTTGAAGTATGGGAAAATAATGAACTGGTGGGTGGATTATATGGCATGTGTTTGGGGCGCGTGTTTTATGGTGAATCCATGTTTGCCAAAGTTTCAAATGCCTCTAAAATGGGATTTATTTCTTTGGTGCAAAATTTGGAAAAAAAGGGCTTTCAATTAATAGATAGCCAAGATCATACCGCGCATTTAGAATCTTTGGGAGCCATCCATATTTCAAGAAGAAAATTTGAAGAAACCTTAAAAGCACAAACAACTAAACAAGGACGAGTAGGTTCTTGGACGAATTGGTTTTAGGGTTAAGGTTTCACGCAAAGGCGAAATGGTGTTTCAGTTTACCAAAGAAAGCAGCTCGATAGGAGCTCTATGTCCATGGCTTGGAGGTCAGCAAGGGATATGGAATTGATCTATCAGAGTTTCAAGCAAAGATGGTAAGAAGGGCAAAGGTCGCAAAGGAGTTTTCAGTTTAATACGGAGAATTAATTACTGGAAATACCAAAAAATAAAAAATGTTGTAACTCCCACTTGGAAGACTTAGAAAAGAGTGGAGCGACAGGGAGATGAAAAAAAACAAAAAAAAGCCCCTGAAAAAATCAGAGGCTTTCAAATTTATGCGGTATAGTTATGCTTGTTGCATATGTACCACTCGTTGTGGGAATGGGATTTCAATTTTTGCATCATCCAATGCTACTTTAACACCTTCTAAATTGTCAAAGAATAATGGCCAGTATTCTCCTGGGTGACACCAAAAACGAATGGATAAGTTAATGGAGCTGTCCCCCAATTCCGTAACCAAAACTTCTTTCGATTCATTGTGCATAATACGTTTGTCATTTGCAATGGAATTGATAATTACCTCACGCGCTTGTTTAATATCTGCATCGTAAGCAATACCAACTGCCAAACGAACTTGAACCTTATCTGCATCCGAAAAGTTGGTTAAGCTTCCGCCTCCAATGGCGCTATTAGGAATGATAATTAATCTGTTTTCTGGAGAACGTAATGCAGTAACAAATATTCCAATTTCTTCAACGGTACCCATGTGGCCAGCGCCATCAATAAAATCACCCACTTTAAATGGTCTAAAAATTAATAGCATTACACCACTAGCAAAGTTAGATAGTGTTCCCTGTAAGGCTAATCCAACCGCTAAACCCGCAGCACCAAATACGGCAATGAAAGAAGTCGTATTAAGACCAATTTGTTGCGCTACGGCAATGAATAAGGCAAATTTTAAAGTCCAGGTTAATAGGTTGTGTAAAAAAGGTCTCAGGGTAGGGTCGACACCTCTTTTTGACATCACAGAATCCACCCCATTTGTTACTGCTTTAATAACTTTAAGTCCAATCCATAAAATAACAAAGCCAATTAAAATTTTTGGCGCATACGTAATGGTGTAATCAACACCTTGATTTAAGTAATTTTCATAATCCATGATAGTATAGTTTTAGTATGTAATAATTTGATTGCATACAAAGTTGAACATTTTTTCCAATTTATTATTATGCCTGAATAATAAATGACAAAAGCCTTAAAAATAGGGACTAGTAGTCTTTTACCGGGAAAACTAATTTGGGACTAATCCATTTTGATAATGCGACCAAAAGTTTACTTTTATTGCGATTTAATACGGCTACATGATAACATTAGAAAAAGGAAAAAGAACCATTGTCAACTTATTAGAAAAGGCTTCCGTTACCTACGGAAATGAGCGTTATGTAAGTCGTAAAACAGATCAGGGTTGGAAATCGTATTCTTACAGCGAAGTAAAAGACAATGTGGATTATTTATCTGCTTCTTTGTACGGGGCAGGTGTTACGCCCGATCAAAACTTCGCTATTCTATCTGAAGGTAGCCCAATGTGGGTGATGAGCGAGTATGCGATATTATCCTTAAAATGTGTTTCAGTTCCTCTGTCGGTGAAGTTAATTCCAGAGGAATTACCCTTTCGGTTAAATCATTCTAATGCAGCAGGAATATTCACTTCGAAAAACCATTTGGTAAAGGTGTTGTCTATTTTGAAGGATGTAGAAAATTCGGATATGAAAATCATTTTTATGGATGAGGATTTTGAATTCTTTGAAATTGAAATGAAAAAAGCAGGAGTATCAATGGATCGTGGAATTTTGTTCTGGGATGCTTTACGAAACGGAAAAGAACTTCATGAAAAGCATATTAAAGAGCTTACGGCTATTAAAACATCTATACAAGAAAACAATACGGTAAACATTTCATACACATCGGGTACCACAGGAAACCCTAAAGGAATTATGTTGACCCATGTCAATTATTACGTGAATGCCAGTGATGGAATCACCATGTTTAAATTGAAGCGTAATTTCAGAACATTGGTGATTCTCCCAGTAGATCATTCTTTTGCACATACGGTAGCGCTATATGGTGCATTATTTAAGGCTTTAGACTTATTCTTTTTAGATACCCGTGGAGGCTTAACTCACGCTATTAAGAATATTCCAATTAACTTAAAAGAGGTTAAGCCCCAGTTCTTGTTAACGGTTCCTGCTCTTTCTGGTAATTTTATTGCTAAGATGAAAGAAGGGGTCGCAGAAAAAGGGACCTTTGTTAACGGTGTTTTTGAACGAGGATTAGCCGCTGGAGTTGAACGTAATGGAGATGGGTTTACCAAGCCAGGAACTGCTACCCAAATGGCTACTTGGGCTAACTTCAGGATTGCAAACGCTTTAATTTTCGGGAAGCTTGGAGATGTTTTTGGTGGAGAACTTGAATTTATGGTGGGGGGAGGTGCCTTACTGGATTTGAAACAACAACAATTTTATAAAGCTATTGGAACGCCAATCTTTCAGGGATATGGCTTAACGGAGGCCGCGCCCATTATTTGTTCCAATACACCCCATCGACATAAAATGGGGACATCTGGAAATGTTTTACCAAGTATAACATGTAAAATTATGCGTAATGAAACAGAAGAAGCAGCTACCAATGAAATAGGAGAGATTGTAATTCAAGGGGAAAATGTAATGAAAGGGTATTACAAAAATCCAGAAGCTTCTGCTTTAGCGTTGAGGGAAGGTTGGTTGTGGACCGGTGATTTAGGATATTACGACAATGACAATTTTCTGGTCGTTACAGGTAGGAACAAAGCTTTACTCATTTCTGAAGATGGAGAGAAATATTCGCCAGAAGGAATTGAAGAAGCCATTGTAAACTGCAGTAATATTTTTACGCATGTTATGTTATACAATGATCATAATAGAACCACTACTGCAGTTGTAAGTATTGATCCAACTAAGAAGTCATTAATAAATCAAGGTTCTCCTGAAAAATCATATGAATTGGTAAAAGACCAATTTATGGCTTTTATGAAAGACCCAACGTATAAAACGGTATTTCAGAAAAAGTGGATCCCTAAGCACTTCTTTATCGCACCGGAGCCATTTACTGAGGATAACTTACAGGTAAACTCTACGTTGAAAATGGTGCGTTATAAAATTACAGAAGCCTATAAAAAAGAAATTGATCTAATGAATGCCTCCGGAGGTTCTAAAAAGATGGATGAATTAAATATGAAAACCCCTGTCTCTTATACACATCTGACGCTGCC
>CAJXPI010000137.1 GCA_913057875.1 uncultured Flavobacteriales bacterium | reverse complement strand
GAGATGCTCAGGAGTCTCGTGGGCTCGGAGATGTGTATAAGAGACAGGTCTACATACCTGATTTCTTTGGTTCCATCTTCAAAAGCAAGGGTGTATTTTACTTTCCCATCTTCCAATACCATACTTTCCAAGCCAGATTGTTTGTGAATATGAACCCCATTTTTAGTAAGATTAGATGCCACCATGTCAGAGATATCGGGATCTTCGAACGGAAGAATTTGAGGGGCTTTATCAATTAGGAATACCTTGGTTTTTCCAAAGTTAGAAAATATAGTTGCAAATTCACAACCAATAACACCCGCCCCAAGAATAACGATGCTTTCAGGATATTCGTCCATTGATAAGATACCATCACTGGTATAAATGGTTTTCTCATCAATAGGGATTTCGGGGAGATACCTGGGTCTACTTCCAATAGCTAGAATGGTGTGGTCTGCTGAAATATTATCCAATGTATCCTCTTTACCTGAAATTTGAACTTCTGTTTTGGAAACCATAGAGGCAGTACCTGTGTAAAAGTCTAATTGTTGATTTTTTACAAAGTGGTCAATCCCAGATTTAAGTTGTTGAAACCTTTCATTGACGGCATTTTGAGTTTCATGAACTACGGCAGAATAACTGAGGTGAGAATCATAAACGTAATATCCATATTTTGAAGATTTCATCATTTGGTAATTCTGCGAAAGCTCCCACATCGTTTTCGAAGATAATGCACCGTTAAAGATACCTGCTCCACCAACTTTATGACGTTCGATTAAACAAATTTTCTTTCCTAAATCAATGGCGCGCATTGCTGCTGCAAATCCAGAGGGTCCCGCTCCGATAATGCATAAGTCGTAATGTTTCAAGGTATTATGGTTTTAGTTTAGTGTACTAAATTAACAGGTATTCTGGCAAAAACTAATTTTGTATCCTAAAAATTATTCAATTGCAATTTTAGTCGTATGAAAATATTATTTTCGTGGTGTTACCCGAAGTACATTTTTTAAGGAATAACATCATAATAAACGATTATAAGATGAAAATTAAAGCTGGATTATTAAGTGCCTTTATTGGAACTACATTAATGATTTCCTGTGGTTCAGAACCTCAAGAAAAGGTTTCCGAAACTGAAGTGCCCCCAATGGAACAAACCCAAGAGGTAGAAGTAACGGAAGAGTTTATTTTACCAAGTACTGTTCAAATTGGTGATTTATTTAGAAATTCCGGATTAACCTATGTTAGTGGGTTTACCTTAGATCCTGCAAAGGCATCTTCATACAATACTACCTTTGATAAGTATTTTGCTTTTGGAGCATATTGGACAGATATGTCATACTGTGCTTTGAATGGAAAAAGTCAAGAGGCCAGGAAATACATGAAGGTAATTAAAGAGGTTTCTACCGATTTAGGAGCTGGAGAAGTTTTGAATGACGAAGATCTTTTGAATCGTTTTGATGCTAGTTTAGATAGTCCAGATTCTATTCTAAATATTTTAATTGAAATTGACGAAAGAACTGATGCTTATGTAGACGATAATGACCAAGGCGAATTTGCTTTAGTTGCTTTTGTAGGGGGATGGGCTGAAGGAATGTATCTAGGTGTTTCAACTACTTCATATGACACACATAGTGAGTTGACCGGAAAAATCATTGAGCAAATGGTTATTCTAGATCAACTTTTAGTAGGAATGTCGTCCTATGAGGGATCCAGTAAAAGAGTGGATGAGGTAATAGAGAGTATGAAGGATATGCAAGTTTTCTTTAACGAAATTCCAGCCATTGCAGATATGGAAGGAAGTATTTCAGATGTGAAGATTCCCTCTGCAGATATGAAAGTTTTAGGAGATAAGATTTTAAAATTAAGAACCCTAATTGTACAATAACAATCACAGATACTAAAACCGAAAAAAAATGAAATTTAAAATTTTATCAGTTCTAGCATTAGCTTTTTGTTTGGGTGTATCCACTCAATCATTTGCTCAAGAAGAACCAAGTGGTGACTTTTGGAAAGAAGACGCAAAACAATCTGAAACTACCCAGAAAAGGGAGGGTGCAACTGCTACTGTAAAACCTGTTGCAAATAGCTGTAGTAATAGAGATGAGTTGAGAGAAGAGGTGCGATTATTAATTAGACCTTTTCGTTACAATTTAGCCAAAACCACAACGGTTAATTTTAAGAGATATCCTCAAAAACTAAAGGTATTGGTTCCCATTTATAGTGACCAACAACATCGAATAATATTTAGTACTAAAGGGGTGCCCCAAGACGTATTAATCACCGTTTATGATAAACCGTCAACAGAAAAGAAAAGAAAGGCAATTTTTACTTCTAGTATGGGGCAACCTATTAATACATTTGAGCTTCCTGAAGATTATAAGGAGTCGTACTTATTTGTTGAGTATGATGTGCCTCCGTCAGAGGCTGAAGACAGATCTCAAACGGTAAGAGGTTGTGTAATTATGATGATGGGGTATTTGTTTTTACCAGCTGAAGAAGCAGAAGGAACGGTTACCACTGAGTAATTTAACCACTATAAAAAAATTAAAAGCAGCTTTGGAGCTGCTTTTTTTTTACTCTATTTTTAATTGATTAATTTCCTTTTGAAGGATTTCGAAATACTTGCCAACGTGAATTCCATCTACAAAAGAGTGATGTGCTTCGATAGATAGAGGCATTTGAATAGATTCTCCCTGTTTAAAATATTTTCCAAATACGATACGAGGCACACTATCCTCTTTTTCGTGCCTTCGTGCATGCTGAAATGACGTAAATGAGACCCACGGTAACACAGAATAATACACCATATTGGCTTCTCCATCTCTTGGAGCAAAATTTGGATCTTTCTTTAGGTTTTCGATGGCTTTTTCACCTTCCTCTATAAAGTCATTCATAACAGGTAAAGGGGAGAAGTAACAAAACGCAAATGATTCGTTAGGCAGTAAAATGGTACAACCCGCTCTACTTCCTTGGTAAAGCCTTACTTCATTGTTCGCAAAACGGTAATTAAAGGCAGGTATTTGGTTTAAAGTTTTCTGGGATAGATAAAGACTTGCTAACAGGAAAGAGTAGTTATGACGTTTGCAATAGGCTTTTAAAGCAGTTACATCTACGTTAGCGGTGACATTAAAAAATGGGACGTCAAATGTTTTAAAAAATTCAAATGTTGAATGACGGTCCCAATGTGCTGGGTTTTCTACTCGATATCTATTCATGTTGCCGAAAATAAGTCCCAAAGATACCAAGCTATTTTTGTATGTTCGCAGTAAATACAAACACAATGAAAAACTTTTCTGTACTTACTCTTTTAACGATACTGCTTTTTGCGGCCTGTGCACCCAACAGACCCAATGAAAATTTCAACCCGGAAACGGCTAAAAAAGAGGTGATTTCAGAACTGTACGCGCAAGAAGCAAGTTGGAACGAAGGTAATATTGATGCCTTTATGAGTGGATACTGGAATGATGATAGTTTGATGTTTGTAAGTGGAGATAGAATTTCTTATGGTTGGCAAAAAGTAACTGATAATTACAAACGTAAATATTCCAGTAAGGAACTAATGGGACATTTAGACTTTAAAATTGATAAAGTGGATGTGCTAGCTTCAGATGCTATTGTAGTAATAGGGCAGTGGGATTTGAAAAATGAAGCCTCACAATTTGGAGGGAAGTTTAGTTTGTTGTGGAGAAAAATTAATGGAGAGTGGAAGATAGTTATCGACCACACCTCCTAAGAATATTTTTATAACTGAGCGTTTACACGATCAATACTCATTTGACGTTTTTTGTCAAACCATTTTTTACCAAATATTTTATTCATCACTTTGTCGAAAGGCATCGTTACCCCCATGAAAAGGGCTCCTTTTAATAAGGTTAATGGATTACGTGCCAACATTCTATATGACACAGAAATACCTCCGTTTAGATAAGTGTTATAGTGCCAATAACCGCTGGGCATAAAAATACCATCACCAGCTTCTTGAATAATTTCATACCCTTGCGCCTTTTTAAGTCCCGGCCATTTCTCGAAATCTATATGATCTAAATCAGCTAAAGAATGCGTGTTGTAAGGAACTTGGTATAAATACTTAGATTGATCAGGGGGAAATAATACCACACGCTTACGTCCGTAAATTTGAGTTAGAAGTACATTCGAATTATCCACATCATAATGTAAACGAACTCCGGTGTCTTTTCCTCCTAAAAACATAAAACCAAAGGATTTCATGATTCCTTTTTTGATGTATTTAGGACATGAAAAGTCTTTTTTAAGCATTGGGAAATGTTTGTACAAGTCGTATCGAAACATTCTAATACTTGTAGGCTCATCCTTGGTAATAAGATCTAAGAACTCTCCAAAAGGCATTTTGAAATCTGGATTTACCGTAGTGGAGTACGTATGCTGGATGTTATTGTCATCAAAAACCCCCACTTTTAAATCGCCCATTTCTTGCTTAAACCAATCAATGTTCCATTTTTCGCCCGCGGGTTGTTGATTAGCCAATCCTTTAATCAGAACTGGTTTTTGTGGAATCAAATATTTTTTTCGAAAATCTTCGATACTTAGCTCATTTGCATTTTCAACGGCACAAGTAAGATTTAAATTCAATTTCATATTATTAGAAGTACATTTTGTCGCTATTTTCTTCAAAATTTGCGGAGGCGAAATTAAATGTTCTTTTTGGAGTAAACCTCATTACAAATAGGGAATTATAAGGCAATTACCGCATTTTAACATTTATGAAAAAAGCCCCATTCCAAAGAATGAGGCTTTAAATTAAGGATGTAAAAATCTTTTTTAGTTGTTTGTAAATACAAACTGATCCTTTTTCGCATCAATATTAATTTCCGTTCCTGCATGAACCTCTCCTGCTAAGATACTTTTTGAAAGTTGATTTAATAGCTCTCTTTGAATCACTCTTTTCACTGGTCTTGCACCAAATTGAGGGTCAAATCCTTGTACGCTAAGTAGTTCGATAGCGGCACGGGTTGCCGATATTTTTACATCTTGTTTGGCTAAAGTTTTTCTTACACCCTCAAATTGTAAGCGAACAATTTCAGTTACATTGGACTCATTTAAAGGTAAAAACATTACCGTTTCATCAATTCTGTTTAAGAACTCTGGTTTTAAAGTTTCCTTTAAAATTTCCATTAACTTCAAATGAGCGAATTTGATAATGGTTTCAGGAATCTCTTCCGTAAAGCCGGAAAACTCTTCTCTAATTGTATCCGAACCAATATTAGAGGTCATGATAATTATGGTGTTTTTAAAGTTAGCTAACCGTCCTTTGTTATCTGTTAATCGGCCATCATCCAGTACTTGAAGTAAAGTGTTGAATACATCCGGATGTGCTTTTTCAATTTCATCCAGAAGGATAACTGAGTATGGTTTTCTTCGAACGGCTTCAGTCAATTGCCCACCTTCATCATACCCAAGGTATCCTGGAGGCGCTCCTACCAATCGGGAAACCGCATGGCGTTCTTGGTATTCACTCATATCAATACGGGTAATGGCATTTTCATTATCAAATAAAAATTCAGCTAGTGCTTTTGCCAACTCTGTTTTACCCACACCTGTAGTTCCTAAGAATAAAAAGGAGCCAATTGGTCGGTTTTGATCTTGCAAACCTGCTCTTGATCTTCTAACCGCATCACTTACCGCACTAATAGCTTCTTCTTGACCAACTACCCGTTTATGGAGTTCGTTTTCTAGATTCAAAAGCTTTTCACGTTCGCTTTGTAGCATTTTACTTACTGGAATTCCACTCCATTTAGCTACTACTTCAGCTACATCTTCTGAATCTACTTCTTCCTTGATTAAAACAGAACCGTGGTTTTTAAGATCTTCAAACTTTTCACCAAACTCTTTTAATTGTTGTTCGGCTTCAACTAGTTTACCATATCTAATTTCGGCTACCAAAGCAAAGTCTCCATCACGTTCGGCTTTGGCGGCATCTTGTCTGAGTTGCTCTATTTCCTCTTTGGTAGATTGGATACCATAAACTACATCTTTTTCGCTTTGCCATTGTGCTTTTAACGCATTTCTAGAGTCACTAAAATTAGCAATTTCCTTATTTAAATTAGCCAGCTTTTTCTCGTCTTTTTCCCGTTTAATAGCCTCACGTTCAATTTCTAACTGTCTAATTTTACGCTCCAATTCATCCAGTTCAACCGGCATAGAATTCATTTCCATTCGCATTTTTGCGGAAGCCTCATCAATTAAATCAATGGCCTTATCTGGTAAGAAACGATCGGTAATATACCTTTGAGATAGTTCAACTGCAGCAAGAATGGCTTCATCTTTAATTCTTACCTTATGATGACTTTCATACTTTTCTTTAATACCACGTAAAATGGAAATAGTATCTTCATCTGTTGGCTCATCTACATTTACCTTTTGGAAACGTCTTTCTAACGCTTTATCCTTTTCAAAATATTTTTGGTATTCCTCTAAAGTGGTTGCTCCAATTGCTTTTAATTCACCTCTTGCTAATGCTGGTTTTAAAATATTGGCTGCATCCATGGCGCCTTCACCTTTTCCTGCTCCAACCAAGGTATGGATTTCGTCAATGAAAAGTACAATCTCCCCATCGGCAGAAATTACTTCTTTAACCACGGCTTTTAGTCGTTCTTCAAACTCTCCTTTAAACTTGGCACCTGCCACCAAAGCACCCATATCTAGCGAATAGATAATTTTGCTTTTAAGGTTTTCTGGTACGTCTCCATCAATAATTCTATGGGCAATACCCTCCGCAATAGCAGTTTTACCCACACCTGGTTCACCAATTAGAATTGGATTGTTTTTTGTCCTTCGAGAAAGGATTTGAAGTACTCTACGGATCTCTTCATCACGACCAATTACAGGGTCCAACTTCCCATCTTTAGCCGATTGGTTAAGATTCACCGCGTATTTAGCCAGCGATTGGTAATTATCCTCTGCATTCTGACTGGTTACTTTTTCTCCTTTACGTAATTCTAGTATAGCGGTTTCTAAATCTTTTGCGTTTAGTCCACTATCTTTTAACATTCTTGAGACTTGATCATTAATGTCTAATAAGCCAAAAAGAATGTGTTCAATGGAAGTAAATTCATCTCCCATTTTTTTTGCTTTATACTCGGCCGAAGCCAAAACTTTGGATGCATCGTTGGATAGGTAGTTTTTACCACCTTCAACCTTTGCGTATGAGTTTACAATACTATCAACCGCCAAAGTGAAATTTGAAAAGTTAACTCCCGATTTCTTTAATAAAAACGGAGTCACATTTTCATCAACTTGTAGGATACCTTTTAAAAGGTGTCCAGTTTCTATAGCCTGGTTGCCATTAGAAATCGTAATTTTCTGTGCTTTCTGTATCGCTTCTTGCGATTTTATTGTGAATTTATCAAAGTTCATTTTTCTTTCTTTATTAGGATTTGGGTGGCATTTGTCAATTATTAATCCATTCGGCTTTTTTAGGGCTGTACTGGAAATATTGACATGTAATAGATTGAAAATCAGAATTTATGTCGTGCAAGATTGAAAATTGCATGAAATTTTGTCTGAATGAGAATGGAAAAAGGCACAAAAAAAAACATCCGAAATGGATGAGCTTTTGATTGATTTTTTAATTATGTATTAATGACCACATTTGTGCGTTTCTGTAGAATCAGCGCTACCACATGTAGCTTCAGCACATTTTCCTTCACCACATTTCATGTCTTTGTAATTTGAGCAACACGCTTTTTTACCGTCTTTATGACCAGATTCTTTTTTAGCCTCACATTTCTTTTTGCATTCAGCTATTTTCTCTGCACATGCTTTTTGACACGCTTCATCGCATTTTGTGCAATTTTTTCCGTATTCGCCATCGCATTTCATTTCACATGTTTTAGCACAAGACTTTTCGCATTTATCGAATTTAGAGCATTTTTTCTTACACTCTTTTTTAGGCTGTCTCTTATACACATCTCCGAGCCCACGAGACTCCTGAGCATCT
>CAJXPI010000136.1 GCA_913057875.1 uncultured Flavobacteriales bacterium | reverse complement strand
GTAGATCGTCGGCAGCGTCAGATGTGTATAAGAGACAGCCCCATTTTTGTTTGTGAAACTCTACCTTTACTTTGTGAATGTGTTTTGCATGGGGTGATTTACCAAATCAAACACATTTTGACAATAATTTTTTGAAACCGAAATTTCAACTTCGTCCAAGAAAACAGACCCTCCGTCTTCCTTGGTTATTTTTGTAATATACTGAGGATTAATTATAAATGATCTATGAACTCTTTTGAATTGGTTCATATCTAATTGAGATTCTGCGAATTTTAGAGGTTTTGAAATAATAATATTCGAACGGCCTTGAATAAAGAACTCCGTATAACTTCCTGATGCTCTGCAGTAAATTATATCCTTTTGTTTGACAATATGCGTACCATCGTCTGTTGCAAGGTTAATAATAGGTTGACTAGATACGCTTGAGGGAGGCGTTGAAAAAGTCTGAGAAAATTGGCCCACCGTTTGAATAAGTTCTTTGTAATCAATAGGTTTTAACAAGTAATCAAATGCTCGTTGCTTTATTGCTTTCAAACTATATTCTTGATGTGCGGTTACAAAAATTACATGAAACTTTCGATGAGGAAACATCTCAAGCAGGTCAAAACCAGTTCCTTCTGGAGGCATAGATATGTCTAGGAAAATAAGATCTGGATTGGTATCTTTAATTAGTTTATAACTTTTTGAAATAGAATGTTCCATTCCCATAACCTCCATCTCCGGACAATAGTTTTCTAATAAAATCTGAATATTTTCCGCTGCCGCAATTTCATCGTCAATGATTATTGTTTTTATTTTTTTCATTTTAAAGTTTTAATCGAGGTGTTCAGTGAATTTAATAGGTACGATGTTTTGAAAAATAAACCGAACCATGACCGGGGTAAAATTAACCAAAGTGTAGAGTGTAAGAAGGGTATATGGTAAATTTAAATGGGCTTTTTTGAGCTCGGTTAACGTTAATTATGGTGTTAAAATTGTGAAGTGATTAATGTTCCCTTTACTCAAAAAAAAAGCTTCATATTTCTATGAAGCTTTTTGAAAATGATGCGGTCTGGACGAGACTCGAACTCGCGACCCCCTGCGTGACAGGCAGGTATTCTAACCAACTGAACTACCAAACCAATTTTCGTTAACCGTTTCCGATTTCGTGCCACAAAAGTACTATGAACAGCGAGTTTATTCCAAGTGTAAGAGCACTTTTTTTTAAAAAAAAAACAATTTTTGTACAATCTAATTTTCAATTGAGCTGATAGTCCCTGAGAATGTGAAATTTACACCATTCGACTGTGTAAAGTTAACAACCGCCCATCCTTCTGGATTAATGGACATATCTAATTTTAGCCAAGGGTATTCTGGTGTTTTTATTTGAATTAGCAATTTTACATTCTTATTCTCTTTGAACTCATGCAATAAATATCCAATAATATCGGATTGACATGAAAGTCCTGTGAAAATAGTTTCTCCATTTTGAATAACTTCGGGAGCAGGAAACTCAATAGTAGCCAGATCATTTTCACAAATGAAAAAATTGGCTTCCATTGGTAGATTAATGATTTCGCCTGAAATCATTTCTGCGTTTTCAATTTTTAACATCCACGATTTGGTATTTATTAAGTCGTGAAGTTCTTTTAGTTTTTTATTGTTTTCCTTTCTGGTTAATTCTTTCGCTTCTTTTTTTGATGCTTTTTTGGAGTTATCCTGCGCAACGGAGCTAAAGGAAAAAAATCCGAGAACTATAATGGAAATCACTTTGAACATAGGTAAATATTTTATGGCAAGGTAATAATTTGGCATAAAAAAAGCCTTTGCAAATGCAAAGGCTTTTTAATTTCTTGGCGTTAAGCTTAGTTAACTGATCCAGAAAGTTCAGAACCTGCTTTAAACTTAACCACATTTTTCGCTGCAATTTGGATTTCAGCTCCAGTTTGTGGGTTACGACCTGTTCTTGCGTTTCTTTTAGAAACAGAAAAAGATCCGAAACCTACTAGCGATACTCTACCACCAGATTTTAAAGTTGATTCTGTTGCTCCTACAAATGCTTCTAATGCGCTTTTAGCAGCTGCTTTTGAGATACCAGCTCCTTCAGCCATAGCATCGATCAATTGTGCTTTATTCATAATAATTTAAATTAAGAGGTTATAATATATTTATTTACTCCCTTCAAATATATGTGATAAGTCAGTAATAGCAAGGGTTTACAAGTCTTTTGCTAAGAATTGTTGAAAACTACAAACAATTGTTAATAAGTATGGCTATTTCGTAGTCATATCAAGGGTTTCAAGAGTGTTTTTTGCTTAAAAACCAAATAATGTTCTGTCGTGGAGTCATTATGTGCATATGTTTTTAACCATAAAAGGGTATAAATAACTCTTGCATTAGCTATTAACATTAGGTTTGTTGGTCGCAAGTCTCGTATGAAGTAAAAATTTCAAATTCTGATAACTTGTGTAAGCTTCCATTTTGAAATGAAAATTAGCTTTGCACCATGGCATTTAAAGTAGGCGATTTGGTTCAAATTATTGATGAAGATGAAGAAGGGGTGATCTTGGAAATTCACAATCACAATAAAGTGGTCGTTGAATTGCATGGTTTTCCTTTTGAGTATATGCTTTCTCAGTTAATTAGGGTTGGAGAAGACCATTCCGTTATTCATAAAACGCATGAGAAGAATTTTGACCATATATTAAATGATCCTAATCATTCTTCTTTAAATGAAGTTCAACAACATATACCCATTAAACCTTTTGATAAATTGAGTAAAAATGGATATCCTGAAATTGATCTTCATATTTATGAATTGGTGGATAAGCCAAAAGATTTGTCAAATGCAGAAATGGTCCAGATTCAAATTTTCCGGCTGGAACAGTTTGTACAAAATTGTATGGAGCAATTTGTCAATGAATTTGTGATTATTCATGGAGTAGGTGAAGGAGTCTTGAAGTTAGAAGTTCGAAAGGTATTAGATAGCCATGGCAATATGGAGTATGACGATGCGAATTATAGAGAATATGGATCTGGGGCTACCCAAGTAAAAATACGGGGGCTGTTTAAAGGGTAATATTTTATAGCTTGCTGTTAGGCAAGTATTACCTTTGCGGCTCATTTAAAACCAAATTGTTGTGGCTAAATTTGCATCTTTAGGGATTTCTTCCAATTATGTTAAGTCTTTAACCGACTTAAATATTGTTGAATCCACACCTGTACAAGAACAGGTAATTCCATTTTTACTGAAAAACAAAATGGATGTGGTTGTTCAGGCGCAAACGGGAACTGGAAAGACAGCCGCCTTTGGTTTACCTGTTTTAAATAAAATCAATCCAACCAGCGATAAAATTCAAGCATTAATTTTAACTCCAACTCGTGAACTTGGTCAACAGGTGGCAAAACAACTCTTCAGGTTTACGAAATATAATACGGACAAAATATTTACTGAAGCCGTATATGGTGGTGAACATATTTCGAAACAATTAAGTAGACTAGATAGAACTACACATGTTTTAGTAGCCACACCTGGAAGACTTATTGATTTGGTGCAAAGAAAAGTAGTGAACTTAGAAGCCGTGAAAACGGTGGTGTTAGATGAGGCAGATGAAATGTTGAATATGGGGTTCAAAAAAGAATTGGAGTCTATTTTATCTCAACTGCCGGAAAGAAGAAATACGTGGTTATTTTCAGCCACCATACCAAAAGAGGTGAGAGCCATTATTAGTAATTATTTGAGTGGTGATGTAGAATCTTTTCAATTAAGTAAGGAAGAGGTGGTCAATAAAAATATTGAACATCAATTTGTGGTGGTTCGTGAACACGATAAATTAGATATGTTGTTGCAATTTTTGAAATCGCAAGGTAATGCGAGAGGGGTGATTTTCTGTACGACTAAAAAAACTGCGATTACGCTTTCCAAACAATTGAAGGCAAAAAACTATAATGCAGAAGCCTTGCAAGGAGATATGCCTCAAAAGGATCGTGATAAGGTAATGAGAGGAATTAAGAATAAGTCACTTCAAATTTTAGTATCTACCGATGTAGCAGCTAGAGGAATTGATATTGAAGGGTTAAATTATGTGGTTCATTACGATGTACCTTCACAATTAGAGTTTTACACGCACCGAAGTGGAAGAACAGCGCGTGGGGGTAAAAAAGGATTAGCAATTAGTTTTGTGACGAATCAAGAAATTGTTAAACTACGGGCTATTGAACGTGATTTAGGAATACGGATTGCACAATTAAGGTAATCTAAGATATAAGCATAAAAAAAGGTTGAACGAAAGTTCAACCTTTTTTTATTTCTTAGGCTTGGTTAAGCTTAGTGACTTTCACCACATTTACCTTCTCCACATTTGTGCTCACCTTCAGCTTCTGTAGCATCACCTTCGCCACATTTACCTTCGCCACACTTCATCTCGCCTTCCGCAGAATCAGCAACAACTTCTTCTACTACAACTTCTTCAACCACTGCTTCTTCTACAACAGCTTCTTCAACTGGTGCTTCTTCTGCGTGATCAACGTGCTCTTCAGCAGCATGGTCATTGGATTCTTCAGCACCACCTCCACAAGAAGTTAATGCAACAGAACCTGCAAAGAAAAATGCTACAGCAGTCATTGATAGTAATGTCTTTTTCATAATTAGTTGGATTTATTAATAAATATGCCGCAATTAACCTCTTTTTATAGGAATACAAAAGAGAAATGCAAAATATTTAATCAATTTGACTTGTTGATAACTCTATTCTTATGCTAACATCTCAAACAGTACCTCAACGGGATGAAAGCTATCTGTTTTTACCCCGTCTTTAATTTGTTTACGACAACTGGTGCCTACGGCTACAATCACCGTTTTATCTGATTTATTTCGTATAGCCGGAAACAGAACCAATTCTCCGATTTTCATGGAAACATCGAAATGTTGGTATCCGAAACTGCCCGCCATACCACAGCAACCAGAGGGTATAATTGACGCCTTCGCATTTTCAGGAAAGTTCAGTATTCTTTTGGTATAAGAAACATTAGATAGAGCCTTTTGATGGCAATGTCCATGAATTTGAATATCAATGGGGTCTTTTTTGAATTTATAAATCGAGATGTTTCCTTCATCTATTTCTTGGCAAAGAAATTCATCTAGTAAAAATGCGTGCTTCGCTAATTTTTCAGCAGCCTCTTTTTGGGTTGAGTGTAGCAAATGGGGATACTCATCCCTAAAACTTAAAAGAGTAGAAGGTTCAATGCCTATCAAAGGTTTTTCTTGATGCACTTTTGGCGAGAACAAGGAGACATTTTTTGCAGCTAAGATTTTAGCTTCTTTCAAGAAACCTTTTGAAATTGCTGTTCTGCCACTTTCTGAGGCTTCAATTACATCTACTTCATAACCTAAATTCCATAACAGTTTAATTGCCTTTTTTCCAATTTCTACATCCAAAAAGTTGGTAAACTCATCGCAGAAAAAGATCACCGTTTTTATAGGAGCCTTTACTTCTTGCGTATTTATTTTGTACCAATTCCACAAGCTTTGTTTTTCTGGTACTGGAATATCTCTTTGGGGTGCTATTTGCAATGCTTTCTTAATTAATCCATTTATGGGCGAATTAATTACCCATTTTGAAATGGGGTCAAACGTTTGAATCAATTTCATTCCGTCCGAAAAATGCGCCATTTTCTTTTCAGTTAATGAAGGCTTTTGAATTTTACTTTTTTGAAACAGATACTCACTTTTAAAAGTAGCCATGTCTACATTGCTCGGGCATTCAATTTTGCAGCCCTTACACATTAAACACAGCTCCATAGATTCTGCAAGTTCAGGAGAGGTGAATGCCTTTTGGCTACGTTTAGTCATCAACTCTCTTAAGGTGTTTGCTCTAGAGCGAGTAGTGTGGGCTTCATCTCGTGTGGCCATGTAAGATGGGCACATAATTCCACCAGTCAATTCCGTTTTTCGACAATCAGCTGAGCCATTGCATTGTTCGGTAGACTCTAAAAAGCCTCCATGATTGGAAAAATCAAAAGCGGTATCAAATTTTGGGGTGGCCACATCGGGTTCAAAACGCAGGCTTTTATTCATTTCTGGGGTGTGCACAATTTTACCCGGATTCATAATATTCTGTGGGTCCCAAACCTTCTTCAAATCTACAAAGTCTTGATACAATTCAGGTCCTACCATTTGAGGAATGAACTCTCCTCGTAATCTGCCATCTCCATGTTCACCACTTAACGAACCTTTGTATTTCTGAACCAGGTCAGCAATGTCTTGGGCTACCTCTTTAAATAATTTGGCTCCATCGGAAGTTTTCAAATTAATCATAGGACGTAAGTGAAGCTCTCCGGTACCTGCATGTGCATAGTGAACGCAACTCAAGTTTCTTTGGGTCAACGTTTTTCCAAAATCTTCAATGTATTGGGGTAAATCGGTTACCCGTACACAGGTATCTTCAATTACAGGAACAGCTTTATCCTCTCCTGGAATATTTGCCAATAGCCCTAATCCGGCTTTACGAAGTGCCCAAACTTTTGAGATGTCAGCTCCTTTTAATAAGGGAAAATGATACCCGTAATTATTTTGTTGCAGCTCTAGGGTAAGAGCTGCGGATTTATTTTCTAATTCTTGGGCACTATCGGCATGTAATTGAATTGCCAAAATGGCTTTCGGATGACCTTTTAAAAAGAAGCGGTATTTTTCATATAAAGGATGACCAATAGTGCAATCTAGAATTAAGTTATCCATTAATTCAACTGCGTAAGGTTGATATTTTAGGGCGATGATGTTGGCTTCTAAAGATTCTCGTAAAGAAAAAAAATGAGCAACAAGTAGTCCTGCGTGAGATGGAGGTAGGGGAGTTACCCCAATTTTGATTTCCGTTAAGAAAGCTAAAGTACCTTCACTACCGGCTATGAGTTTACAAAAATTAAACTTTTGTGTACTGGAATTGAATAGTTTAGACTCCATCAGTAAGTCTAGAGCATATCCCGTATTTCTGCGTTTTATTTCCGGATGGGGGTAATTGGATGTGATCTGTTCCTGTTTTTCTTTACTGTAAAGTAACTCTAGAATATGGCGGTAAATTTGTCCTTCTAAATTTTCCTTTGGAAGAGATAGTTTTTCTTCAAACTCAGATCTGCTAAGTTCTTTAAAGACCACTTCTGATCCATCACTCAAAAATCCGGAGACTTCTAGTAAATGATCACGGGTACTGCCGTAAACTACCGAATTAGAACCGCAAGAGTTGTTTCCTACCATTCCTCCAATCATAGCTCGGTTGGAGGTGCTGGTTTCCGGCCCAAATAAAAATCCTTTGGGTTTTAAGTAATAATTAAGCTCGTCTCGAATGACTCCAGGTTCTACTTTAACCCATTGTTCCTTTGGATTGAATTCCAGTATGGAAGTAAAGAAACGAGAAACGTCAACCACAATACCATTACCCACCACTTGTCCAGCCAATGATGTGCCAGCTGTTCTGGGTATAATGCCAATTAGGTTTTCGTGACAAAATGTGATTAAAGTTTTTATGTCTTTTTTAGATTTAGGAATAGCCACTGCAAGCGGCATTTCTCTATAAGCTGAAGCGTCTGTAGCATAAATAATGCGCACAGCTTCATCTGTTTTAAGTTCACCTTGTAATTGGTGAGAAAGATTTTGAAGTTTTGAATCCAATTATTTCACTTTAGCCGCTTTAAGTGCCTGCAAAATATGTCGTTCGTTATGGTAAATGGTTACACGTAAAGCGTCACCCAATTTAAGTTTTATCCATTTAGAAAGGGTGATTTTCACTTTAATTTTATTCAGATTCTTGTGTTGACAGGTTTCGAGTAAACGTAAATACTCTTTTTGTTGTTCTAAGAATTTGTTGATGACCTCTTTAGAAAGGGGAGTGGTGCTAGGTACCATACCTTTTGGCGATTGCATTTTAGTAGGTTTAGCACCTGTCTCTTATACACATCTCCGAGCCCACGAGACTCCTGAGCATCTCG
>CAJXPI010000135.1 GCA_913057875.1 uncultured Flavobacteriales bacterium | reverse complement strand
TCTTCATTCCACACCAAATTTAATTGATTAAAGAAAATGGTTTTACGAAGCTCGTTAGGGACTTTCACACTTTTGGACAAGCCCATTTTACTGATCATATCCTCCGCTTCTTCTTTTTTCATCAACTCTCTTAACGTTAACTCATAATTATCATTCATTTCGGTAGGTTCCAATTCCGATTTTTGGGCATCGGCTAATATCAGTCCCATTAAATCTTCATCAAACAGAAAATCAATAGTCATTGAAGTATTGAAATTACCTCTACGACTAACACTATTGTACGTATAATTTCCGACCGCTTCAATTTCCACTCTACCCAAATCTTGTGTGAAATCTAATTTACCCTCTCCTTCTAGCGAACAATCTTTAATATTAATGGCAACGTAATTTCCAGGAAAGGAAGATTCATTTAACTTTTGAAGATTCGAGATTCTATATTTTCTACCCGAAGGGTCAAACTGAAGGTATCCAGTAGCTAAACTAACCGGTACATCTCTGTAACTTCGCTTTTTATTGATAAAGGCTCCGTACATATTACTGGAGTCACGGGGCATAACCACAGACGCAAACAAGGCCTCACCATCATTATCTAAAATAGACTCATCAATTCCAATAACAATCTCATTAGGATCAACCTCTCCCAGGAAGGAGAACCAGGAAGTTGGAATAGCCTTACAATCGTGGACCAATTTTCCATATCCATCAAAAGTTAGGTTTTTTCTGTTTGCTTTTAAATTCACCTTTCCTCGGTATCGGTACATTGGACTTAAAGAAAAATCATCATCTTCTAATACAATTCCGTTTGCATAGGTCTGTCGTGTAGTATCTACACCAACATCAGTAAGTTCTAGCACTTGTTTGAGTCCATTTTCATCAATATAATCATAGTTTCCACTAGATTTAAATTTCCACTTTCCAAAAACCTTGGTTTTTGCATTGTAGATGGTATGATACCTAAATTCAGTATTCGCAATAATTTGAGAAGAATCCAGAACCTCCATTACCGCCTGCTCGTATATAGTAACCAGACCTTTGTTTGGAATAATTTCGGCATCAGCCACATTGATAAACGCAACTTCTCTGGCCTGTAATTTTGCGGAGGCCAAACTATAACGAGCCGTTTTCGCATTAAATTTTAATGAGTCCTGCTCTGGGTTAATGGAAATAAACTCGGCTCCTTCTACTTGAACTTCATTGGCTCCTCGATCTACCGTACTTGACGCTGCCGACACTTCTAGCACTTCCTGATCCATAAACCAAGTAAACCGATCCAAAAATGCTTGATACTGCACTTTATCGAAAGTTGTTAAACTAGCACCTGTATTGGACACAAACTCTCCTTTACGTTCATTAAAATCTATATCTGCCATTACATTTTCCGAAGAAAAGTCCAAGGTCGCAAAAGTTTTTCTTCCTAACTCAAAGTCAGAGGTATCTGCATGAATTTTATAGAAAGAATAAATCATAGAATCGGAATACAGTTTTGCGCCTTCAAAAGCACTTACTCCCTTTCCTGTCATATCACTAGGGGTATATTTTATTCTCCCTTTGTGCTCAACCACTCCACCAAACATATTAATGGGCTTTTTCCCTTTTAAAGAACTTAAGAAATACTCTTCTTGATAAGGTATCCACCTAAGCTTAGTGGTATCTGCAGAAACATTAGGGTATTCAACGGCAGCCATTTGCTCTTCTATTTCGACCGACCTGGTAATCCCTCTTACCTCTTTAGGAAAGAAATAGAAATCATCAGAAGCGGCAGTAGAGGTTAGATAATAAATAAATCCGTCCCCTTTTAATCCTTTATCTGATAAATGAAGTTCATTTTTAAAACTGCCTTTATTTCCGTACAAGGGGTATCCAGCTGCAGGAGTTATTTGCTTAAAGCCTAAGGAATAATCCTCTTGCAAAGTGAGAGACTCTCTAATATCTGGCAAAATTCCGGCAGAGGTAAATGTACCCTCAAAAGCAATCCCTTTATTCGTGAATTTATCTAAAGAATCAATTTCAAATGGATCTAGTTTAAAATAAAAGTCATCCCGTTTATAAATACCCCCAAACACAGATTTCTTATCATAATAGGCAAATGATTCTTGTTCAGAATTAAATATAGGATATTCTGGCATTTTTTCTTTCCCCGACTTATTCTCTGGGTGATCAATTTTCAAATCTCCGGTAAGACCTTCTACCAATGTTCTAACTCTCGCTTCCATTTGGTAACCATCCTTATCTACTTCCTCTGTTGTTGCCCAAATTTGCATGGAGTCCAAAACTGGCATTTCTAATCTGAATTCATCGTAATTAAAAGAGAAATCATGTCCATAGAAATCTACTTTACCCGAAGCAATGATCCCATTAAAATCAAAATCCCGATTTCGTTTCATTACAATGGTTCCCTTATCTGGTAATACTTTTACATTATGATTAGTACTTAATGTGACACTGTTAACCCCATAAATAGTCATATCATAATTCATAAGGTTAAGGGTAGCATTTTTCCTATTTTTAGACCTGGTACCATTTGAATAAACCTTAATTACATCATAATCCTCCTTGTTATTAAAGGAGTTTACCGCATGAAACAACTTGGGATAAAGGGTCACTTCTTTCTTTCCCTTATCATAAGACAAATACCCCATAACGGTATAGCGCAATAGCATGGGCTCTACCCCTGTTACTGGAATCTGCAGGCATCGAGTTATCTCATCCAAAGACAAAACATTAGTATCATATTCAACCGCGCAGTTTTTCATTCTTGATAACGGATGCCAGCTACTGGAAGCTTGCAAAGCTCTGAAACTACTTTTCCTAAAATAGCTTTGCGATTCAAATGATGCTGACCTTTCTGTATTCATATCAAATGCCGTAAAGTCAATAATAGGTTCCGACATTTTCCAATTCATTAACTCAAATCTCATTTCCACTTTGTGAAAGGTATTCAAATATGGAGTTTCAGACATTTCACCTCTGACTCTCACCAAGTTGACTACTCGTTCATCTGTAAAAAGATTAAACTTTAAACCGGGATGCATAATGGAATCACCATCCAAGAACATTACCACACGGGCATCAGAAGAAACGATACTATTTCTAGCCCTTTTCTTTTTAGTTTCCGTTTCTTCCGTACCTATACTATCTGGAATGGTCTCATTAATTTTCATTAAAAAACGAAGTGCGGTCACTTTCATAAAAGGTTTACCCTCTCTTGAAAAGGACAATAAAGCGGGTTCATCTTCTGTACCAGTTCCAATGATTTTACTTCCTTGATGCGCGAAACCACCCAAGTAATCCACATCTTGAACCAAGTTGCGCATTGGAATATGCACGTTATACGATTGAAATCTAGGGTAACTCACTTTTGAACTAGCTTGTTTTGCCAAAACCTTATCTATTAAACTACCGTAAAGAGGTTGACTTAAAAACTTTGAATTATGGTATACCACAGAATCAGCGGAGTATTTTGAGTATTTCATTTCAATTTCGTAATCCGAAATATCCAACCAAATTTCATTCGGGTCGGCTGCCCCTCGTTCAAAAGTTACCTTTCCCCCACTTCCCAACCAAATATTTTCTAGAATATCATATTCTCCTTGGGTGTTTAATAACTCCGCATAATTTCCTTTAGCATGACAGGTCAAATTTACCTTTTTAAATACAATTTTGACAGATTTATCATCCACCACATATCCAAAGTCATAATTATCAACCCTCCAATCCACAGATTTAGAGTTCGTTCTAAAAAGAGATTTTGAATCGAAAAAACTATTGGAGAATGATAACAACCTTGCGAGTTTTTTCTTTTTTCTAGTGTCCTGTGAATAGGATTCTAAAATACTAAACCAGGTATAAAACTGATCCTTGTTTAGTCCTGATTCAGGGTAACGATTAATCATTTTGATAAAGTAAGCCAAATCAGGGAAGTTACTCATTCTAATTTTGACCAACTGGTTGGCTTGTTCAATTATACGCTTTTGATCGGGTTGAGAATAAAAACCTGATATCCATACTTTTTCCAATTCTTTTCCAATTACGCCACTTTCAGACTTATTAGATCTTTCCAAAAAGGTTTCCATAGCCTTTGGAAACTTTTCATAATCTAAGCCAAAGGGACCCTCCGTAGTCTTCTGCCCTATAGATACAGCAGACAGAGTAATGAAAAGAAAAAGAAAAACATGCTTCATAAACTATTTCTTAAATTTTAGGGTCGTCCAATTATTCATTTCATTTTTACTAACGAAATTCAAACCATTTTTATTTGCTTCCTCTATTAATAATTCAACATCTTCTGTATAAAAACCACTGACATGTAATTCACCTCCGGGGTTAATTGCTTTAGAATATGCATCCATTTGATATAACAAAATATTACGATTAATATTTGCCAAAAGTACATCCACTTTCAAACCATCCATATCCTCTTTATCTCCCTGCGAAATCTGAAGATATCCCACACCATTTGCTTCTGCATTTTCTTTGGCATTCACACTACACCACTCATCAATATCAATTGCATAAACAGGTTTTGCACCCCTCATGGCTGCAAAAATAGCCAGGACTCCAGTACCAGATCCCATATCCAATACTGATTTACCCTTAAAATCAATAGCTCTCATAGAAGAAAGCATCAAGTGAGTGGTGGAATGATGTCCGGTACCAAATGACATTTTTGGGTCAATAATGATCTCGTATGCAAATTCTGGTTCAGGTTTATGAAAAGTAGCGCGCACGCAAATTTCATTATCTACATATACGGGACTAAAATTAGATTCCCATTCCTTGTTCCAATTTTGTTGTTCTACCTCTCTTACTTGATAAAAAACTTTCACCAATTCACTGTGTAGCGTTGCACAGGATTTTAACAAGTTTTCATCATACAGCTCAATAGGAACATAGGTTTTCAATCTCCCATCCTCCTCCAAAAAGGACTCAAAACCAATTTCACCTAGTTCAGCCGATATCACATCTGACCAAGGCTCAAAGGGGTCTAGCTCAAAACTAACTTCTATGTAATTCATACCTACATGGCCTTAATAATTTCCACGAAATCTGAAGCATTCAAAGAAGCTCCTCCTACCAGTCCACCATCAATATCTACCATACTGATTAATTCTGAGGCGTTTGATGGTTTCATGGAGCCCCCATAAAGTATACTTAGGTTATCCGCAACTTCGTTCCCATATTTAGCAGAAACTAGAGAACGTATAAAAGCATGCACCTCTTGGGCTTGTTCTGGACTTGCAGTTTCGCCCGTACCAATTGCCCAAACCGGTTCATAGGCAATTACAACCTTTGCCATTTCCTCCATCGATAAATGGAATAGACCTTCTTCAACTTGTGTTTTTATTACCGTTTGAAAAGTGTTGTTTTTTCTTTCTTCCAGTACCTCCCCACAGCAATAAATAGGAGTAATCCTTCTACCTAAGGCCTTATCGACTTTGGTTGCAAGTACCTGATTAGATTCCCCAAAATACTCTCTTCTTTCAGAATGACCAATAATTGCCATTGTGGCCCCTGAAGCCTCTAACATAGTGGCGCTAATTTCTCCCGTATATGCCCCAGAGTCGTAAGACGAAATATTTTGAGAAGCCACATGAACATTTGCAATATCACCAATAATACTGGCCACAGAGGTAATACTGACAGCAGGCACTCCAAAAACTACTTTTTTATGGTTTAATTCCATATCCTTAACTGCATCCAACACCTCTGAAACCAGAGCTACACCTTCAACTGGTGTGGTATTCATTTTCCAATTTCCAGCTACAATTTTATTACGCATTCCGTCTATTTTAATTTGTTTTTAACTTGATTAAAGCTGTCCACACTTTTAAATGGATACTTCCCTACTACAATTCCTTTACTTAATACAACAAGCCCCGGATTTGAACGCACCACTGTTTTTAAGGTAGTTGCATCACAGGTTAAGACTTCAATATCTAGCCCATGAATTTGTTTGAAATTTTCAGATTGAACAAAGTCAGTTGCCGACAATAAATACACGGGAACGCCAGAGGATTTACATGATTGCGCAATTTCTTGCACCTGTTTTTGTGCATCCTCATTCGAAAAGCTAAGGTCATAACCTACCCAAAGAAAAACCAATTCTTCAGAAAGCACTGAATAAGTTAAATCCTCTTTGTCTATAGTTTCCAGAACAAAATCGTGAATAGGGGGCACCACTCCCTCCTTAAACAAATACTGATCACCGGTAGCTATAATCTCCAAATCTTTATTTTTCCATACTTCTAAATCCATATAATCTATTGCAGAAACTACAGATTCATCACCAGTTGTTAAACTTTTCATAGTATAATCAACAGTATACAATGGAGGTTCTTCTCCTTCTTGGAGTTCCATATTATGGTGTAGATTTTCACCAATGGCAAAGGGTCTAAAGTCTTTTACCGGCAAATAACTCAAGGTATAAATTGGAAACAAAGAAGTCAAAACAAAGGCAAAGACACCCATTATCCATCCTGAACCAAAACCTTTAGCCTTTTTAATAGCCACCATTCCACTGAACAAAGCCGCAGTAAACACTATTGGAAACACCCAATTCGTAACGCCAATAGCAAAGGCAGAAATCAAAACAATGGCAATCGAATAGTACCACATATCTTGGACATTAGTATTCGGTTTTATGTTAGCTTTTCCTTTAAAAATAACAAGGGTAAAGACGAATAAAATCAAATCCTTAACAAATGAATCCCAGGGAGTAAAAGGAATAGCGTCTCCAAAACAGCCACAATCTTTAAAGTAATGAATATCACGAGCCGCAAAACCTAATAAAGACTCCATGGTATGGGTAAAATCACGGTCTGGATGTTCAAAAAACCAATTACCTATAGCCGTATATCCCGTAAGAAAAGTAAAAAATATCATCATGATCAATAACAGCCAGGCAGAAAGTTTAATTTTCTCACCCGCAATTAAAGCGGCACCAAGCACAATTTCACCGATGGAAATAAATGCAGCTAGAAAAACCTCAGTCCCCTGAAAAAGAGTCCAATTCAAAACATCTGCCGCAAAATATTCCTCCAATTTATATGAGAAACCCAAGGGATCATTCGCTTTAATTAGTCCAGAAATAATAAATAACGCCCCTACTAAGAGTCTCGATATATTTTCCTTATTTAACTTCATAAATTTTAGTTTACTTCTTGTTCATCTAATAGAATCATGGCAAAAACGGCATAATTCAACATATCATGATAATTGGCATCAATTCCCTCCGAAATAAGAGTAGCACCTTTATTGTCCTCAATTTGCTTGGTTCTATGCAATTTCATTAAAATCAAATCAGTAATCGAACTAACACGCATTTCGCGCCAAGCCTCACCATAATCTGAATTTTTATTAATCATCAGGTTTTTTGCGGTTTCTATATGGTGCACGTATATATTTAAAACTTCTTCATTAGATAAAGTATCATTTTCAGAAGGCCCAAGTTCTAATTGCACTAATCCCATGGCGCAATAATTCACAATGGCAATATACTCAGGAACAACACCTTCCCCTACTTTAGACTCACCTACTTCTTCAAGGGTACTAATCCGTTTAGCTTTAATGTATAATTGATCGGTAATAGAACTTGCTCTTAAAACCCGCCAAGCGGTTCCATAGTCTTTCATTTTTTTAGAAAAAATATCTTTGCACCTAGATATAATGACATCGTATTGTTCGAGGGTCTTTTCCATCCTTTTTACTGTATATAAAATCGCTGTAAATCCGTATTTTTAAAGCATGCAAGATAAGTTAATCACCAAAAAAAAATCGTTAAATTTTAAGGGAAAATTAGAAGATATTAACGCCCCTTTAATCATGGGGATTCTTAATCTAACCCCTGACTCTTTCTATGATGGAGGAAAAAATGATACGGTTGAATCCAACATTAAGAATGTTAAAAAAATGCTTAATGAGGGAGCCGATATCATTGATCTTGGAGCGTATTCTTCCAGACCCGGAGCTAAACACATTTCTGAACCTGTCTCTTATACACATCTCCGAGCCCACGAGACTCCTGAGCATC
>CAJXPI010000134.1 GCA_913057875.1 uncultured Flavobacteriales bacterium | reverse complement strand
CGGAGATGTGTATAAGAGACAGCGATAAAAGAGCTGAGCAGTACATTAAGGAATGTGAAATGGCTCAAGATTGGGTTGATAACCCGACAAGGTATATGGTAGAGAAAGATCCAGTTTTAAATAGTAAGGGTTCTGACTTCTCTCCGGCTTGGGCAGACAAAAAGCACGTTTCTCTAATTTTCACCTCTACTCGTGAAGGTTCTGCCGGTGATAATATTGATCCAATTTCTGGTCAAAGTTATTCTTCACTTTGGTCTACTAAACAAGATAAAAAAAGTAAAAAATGGATGACTCCTTCCATGGTTGATGCGGGTGAAGGTGTTATTAATAATGGAACTGCAAATGAAGGTTCTGCGGTTATGGATTCTCGTTTTAAAACCGCATACTTTACACGTTGTTCTACTAAGAAGAAATCAAGATTGGGATGTGCGATCTACTCTACTAAAAAAGTTGGAAGCGCGTGGGAGGAACCAGCCCTGTTCCCTATTAAATTGAGCGATACTTCTGTTGCAGGGCATCCTTCAATTGGAATGAAAGACCAGTACTTGTTTTTTGCATCCGATATGCCAGGCGGTTTTGGAGGTAAAGATATCTGGTTAGTTAAATATGATAAGAAAGCAAAGTCTTGGGGAGATCCTGTAAACTTAGGTGGGGAAGTCAATACAAGCGATGATGAAATGTATCCTTACATTCATGAAGATGGAAGATTGTTCTTTGCCTCTAATGGACACCCTGGAATGGGAAGTTTAGATATCTTTTCTTCTGATAGAGTGGGTACAACTGACGCATGGAATAACGTGCAAAATATGAAGTCACCAATTAACTCTTCGTATAATGATTTTGGAATCTTATTTGACGGTGTTAAGAACAAAGGTTATTTAACTTCTGATAGACCTGGTGGTAGAGGAGCTGATGACATTTGGTCGTTTAGAGTTCCACCATTGAAATTTATCTTAGCGGGAACAATTACAGATGTAGATAATGGCTCTGCAATACCTGGAGTAACCATTAAATTAATTGGAACCGATGGTTCTTCTGTAGAGATGTTATCCGATGAATTAGGGTATTACGAATACGATCAAGTAGTAGGTTCTACAGATCGTTATATTAAAGAAGAGACATCTTATACCATTGAGTTTGCTAAAAAGGGTTACTTAAATGGTTCCGGACAAGAAACCACTTTAGGCCGTACACAGTCTACTAAAATTGTGCATGATGTAAAAATGCAATCTATCACGGTTGGTGCGATTCGTTTCCCTGAGGTGCGTTACGATTTAGGAAAATCAGAATTACAAGTAAATGATCAGGTGAATTCGAAAGATTCATTAGATTTCTTATATAATACTTTAATGGAAAACCCAACTTTGGTTATTGAGTTAATGGCGCATACAGATACACGTGGTAATGCAGATAAAAATATGTCTTTATCTCAAAGACGTGCGCAAAGTTGTGTGGATTACCTCGTAACAAAAGGAATTCCTGCGGATAGAATGGAAGCGAAAGGATATGGAGAAACTACGCCAATTATTGACGATGCTACCATTAGTGCTTTGCCTACGAAAGAGGAAAAAGAAGCTGCGCATCAAAAGAACAGACGTACAGAGTTCCGTGTATTACGTGACGATTACGTTCCCGCAGCTACGGAAGCCGCACCAGAATCTGAAGCAACTCCAGAAGAGGGAGCTGAGTCAGGAAATTAGATTAATAAAATATTGTAAAAGAGCATCTCTATGTCGTATAGAGATGCTTTTTTTGTATGCACAAAATGGGTGCAACATTTCGAGTGATTTCACCGTATTAAAAAAGAAAGATTATGGCGTCTAAGTACGAAAAAAGAGGAGTGTCTGCAGAGAAGACAGATGTTCACAAAGCCATTGCCAATATTGACAAAGGACTATTTCCAAAAGCATTTTGTAAAATCGTTCCAGATTATTTGACAGGTAGTGATGACCATTGTGTGGTAATGCATGCCGATGGAGCTGGAACTAAGTCTTCTTTAGCTTATGCATATTGGAAAAAGACAGGTGACATTTCGGTTTGGAAAGGAGTAGCTCAAGACGCTTTAATCATGAATATTGATGATTTATTATGCGTGGGTGCAACCGGGCCTATTATGTTGTCTTCCACTATTGGAAGAAATAAAGGATTAATTCCTGGAGAGGTGATCAAAGCTATTATTGAGGGTACGGAAGAGTTAATTGAAGACCTAAAACAATATGGGGTAGATATCATTTCTACCGGAGGTGAAACTGCCGATGTTGGAGATTTAGTAAGAACCATAATTGTAGATTCTACGGTAGTTGCGCGTCTAAAAAAGGATGAGATTGTAGATAATGCCAATATCAAACCGGGTAACGTAATTGTTGGGCTAGCTTCGTTTGGTCAAGCTTCTTATGAGTCGGAATACAACGGAGGAATGGGAAGTAACGGTTTGACTTCTGCCCGTCATGATGTATTTAATAAGTCCGTTGCGGAAGCATTCCCAGAAACATTTGATGCTGCTATTGATCAGGATTTAGTGTATACAGGAGGACGTGGATTAACGGATACCGTAGAGAATTCACCTTTAGATGCAGGCAAATTAGTTCTTTCGCCAACACGTACTTATGCGCCCATTATTGCTGCTATCTTAAAAGACCACCGTTCTAAATTAGATGGTATGGTTCACTGTTCGGGTGGGGCACAAACTAAAATATTACACTTTGTGGGAGCGCACAAAGTAGTCAAGGATAATCTATTTGAATTACCTCCATTGTTTAAGATGATTAAAGAAGAATCTGAAACAGAGTGGAGAGAGATGTACCAAGTTTTTAACATGGGGCATCGTATGGAGATATATACAGATGAAGAAACGGCAAAAGAAATCATCAAGATTTCAGAGTCGTTTAATGTACCTGCAAAAATTGTGGGTAGAGTAGAAGCATCTGAAAAAAGAGAATTGGTAATTAAATCCGAGTTCGGAGAGTTTACCTACTAAGAGGAGGAAAAGGATGATTGAAAAATTAGAGTTAATTAAGGAACGGTACAATGAAGTATCTAAAATGATTGTCGATCCAGACATTATTTCAGATATGAAAAAGTATGTGAAGCTTAATAAGGAATATAAAAACCTTGGTACCATCGTAACCGAATTTGATAAGTACAAAGAGGTGATTTCCAATATTGAGAATAACAAAGAAATTGTTGCTACCGAAGATGATCCTGAGTTTAAGGAAATGGCAGAAGATGAACTAAAAGAATTAGTTCCTCAAAAAGCCGAGTTGGAGGAAATATTAAAGCAACTTTTAATTCCTAAAGATCCAGAAGACGAAAAGAACTGTGTAATGGAATTCCGTGCAGGTACTGGAGGTGATGAAGCTTCTATTTTTGCTGGAGATCTATTCCGTATGTATACTAAATATTGTGAAGGGCGTGGATGGAAAGTTTCTATCATGGACGTGAGTTACGGTACTCAAGGTGGGTATAAAGAGGTAATCATGGAAGTGGAAGGAGAAGACGTTTATGGCGACTTGAAGTTTGAGGCAGGAGTACATCGAGTACAACGGGTACCACAAACCGAAACACAAGGTCGTGTGCATACTTCTGCAGCCACCGTTATGGTTCTTCCAGAAGCAGATGAGTTTGATGTAGAAATCAAAAACTCTGATATTAGAAAGGATTTGTATTGTGCTTCTGGTCCAGGTGGTCAGTCGGTAAATACCACCTATTCTGCGGTTCGTTTAACGCACTTACCTACAGGTATTGTAGCGCAGTGTCAAGATCAAAAATCGCAACCTCGTAATTACGAAAAAGCATTACAAGTGTTACGTTCTCGTATCTATGATGTGGAGTTACAAAAGAAATTGGCTGCTGATTCTGAAAAACGTGCGGGAATGGTTTCTAGTGGTGATCGTTCGGCAAAGATTAGAACATATAATTACCCCCAAGGAAGGGTAACTGATCATAGAATTGGACTTACCGTTTACAATCTACCATCTGTAATGGATGGTGATTTAGGTAAGTTTGTTGAAGAGTTGAAGATTGCGAATAACACATCTAAACTTCAAGAAGGTCAAGAGTAATTTTTTTGCACGGGATAACATGACAAGAGAACAGTTAATTGCCGAAATTAAAAGGAAGAAATCCTTTTTATGTGTAGGTCTAGATACCGATATCAATAAAATTCCAAAGCATTTATTAGAAACCGAAGATCCTATCTTTGAGTTCAATAAAACCATTATTGATGCTACTAAAGATTTCTGTGTAGCCTACAAACCAAACATTGCGTTTTACGAAAGTATGGGAGAACGTGGATGGGAAAGTTTACGTAAAACTTTGGACTACATTCCTGAAAATATTTTCACTATTGCTGATGCGAAAAGAGGTGATATTGGAAACACTTCTAATTTATATGCACGTGCTTTCTTTGAGAATAGCAACTTTGATTCAGTTACCGTAGCTCCTTACATGGGAGAAGATTCAGTGACACCCTTTTTAGCTTATGATGGAAAGTGGGTAATCTTGTTAGCGCTTACTTCCAACAAAGGAGCTTTAGATTTTCAACAGCAAGTTTTGGCTTCAGGCGAAAAGGTGTTTGAAAAGGTATTGGGTGTTTCATCTAATTGGGGATCTACCGACAACTTAATGTATGTGGTAGGTGCTACACGTGGTGAGGATATTGGCGAAGTTAGAAAAGTAGTACCAAATCACTTTTTCTTAGTTCCTGGGGTTGGAGCTCAAGGAGGAAGTCTAAGTGATGTGGTTGAATTTGGAATGACTAAAGACTGTGGTTTGCTTGTCAATTCCTCAAGAGGCATTATTTACGCAGGTAAGGATGAGAACTTTGGGGCAAGAGCAGCTGAAGAATCAAAAAAGATACAAGAGGATATGGAATCGCATTTGCGAAACCATGGAATTATCGGGTAATTTTACCTAGAGAATTATTAAAGGGATTTCATACTTTTCGGTATGCAAATCCCTTTTTTTATATCCGAAGATTTTTTGCACTACGTTTGGAAGCATAAATTATTTAATCTGCAAAACTTAACAACGGAGGACGGCCAGTTACTTCAAATTCTAAATGAAGGGATGCATAACCATGAATCAGGTCCCGATTTTTCAAATGCAAAAATTCAAATAGGAAATCTTACTTGGGCCGGAAATGTAGAGGT
This sequence comes from uncultured Flavobacteriales bacterium, assembly GCA_913057875.1. Classification (GTDB taxonomy): domain Bacteria; phylum Bacteroidota; class Bacteroidia; order Flavobacteriales_G; family Salibacteraceae; genus CAJXZP01. The sequence goes on along the minus strand of CAJXPI010000134.1, from coordinate 2,915 downwards.
TCATATTAATTCTTCCGACTGGTTTGCCCATAACCATCAAAACGATCCCGTTTACCAAAAGGCAATCCTTCATGTGGTATGGAATAACAATAAGCAGGTTTTTGATAATTTGAATAACCCGATTCCAACCCTAGTTTTAAATGGTCGTGTTTCAAGTTCTCTATTGGCAAAGTATGACAAACTTATTCTTAATCGAAATGAAATCATGTGTTCCGACTCTATTCCATCGGTAAATAAGTTTGAATTCTTTAGTTGGCTAAATAGGTTATTGATAGAAAGGTTGGAGGTGAAAACATCCGCCTTGCAGGAAATCTATTCCAGTACAAAAGGGAATTGGGAACAAACGTTTTTTATTGTTTTCTGTAAAAATTTTGGATTTAAAACTAATCAGGAAGGAATGATGGCCTTAAGTAGAAATTTGGATTTTAAAATTCTTCTAAAAAATAAAGATGATTTGTTTAAACTAGAATCCTTGCTTTTTGGTGTAGCTGGCTTTTTGGGTCAAGAATTTAAAGAGGAATATCCCATAAATCTGCAAAAGGAATATAGGCACCAAAAACATAAGTATAACCTGGAAGAAATTCCTGTTGAGTTTTGGAAGTTTGGACGGATAAGGCCCAGCGGTTTTCCAACTATTAGATTAAGTCAGTTGGCAAATTTGATTCATATTCAAGGGAACTTATTTGATGCTTATGTTCGAAATATTCCGGCATCATTAGATGTTATTCAGTCGGTTGAAGTCAGCACATATTGGAATACCCATTTTACCTTTTTGAATCCGGGACAGGTTAAGAAAAAGTCTTTAGGAAAATCGGCTGTTCAGAATTTGCTGATAAATACCGTGGCACCCATGATGTTTTTTTATGGTCAGGAAACCGGAAGTTTGGAATTCCGTGATAAAGCACTAGATTTATTGGAAAAATTACCTGCAGAGAATAATTTCATAATACGGAATTGGGCACAAAACAATATTTTTGCGGATAATGCTTTTGAAAGCCAATCTTTAATTCAGTTAACAAATAACTACTGTACATTAAAGAAATGCTTAAATTGTGGCATCGGAAATCAAGTACTAAAACATGAGGTTGGTTAATTACATAAAGGAGCTTTTTGAAACGCAGGCTTACGGGGTTTGTGAATGGTGGGGAACGAAGTTCCATGTAAATACCAATACGATAAGGGTGTACTTTATTTACCTTTCGTTTCTAACCCTGGGCTCTCCATTGGTAATTTATCTAGCTATGGCTTTTATTTTAAAAAATAAATACTGGTTTAAACCTAAGAAAAATACCATCTGGGAATTATAATTGGTGACAAGTGCATTTAAATATTTTAAGGAGTTATACTTTTCCTTAGCGCTGCTGTCCACGGTGATTATCACTGGGGTCTTGGGCTTTATGGTAATAGAAAACTACAACTTAGTGGATGCTTTCTATATGACTATAATCACGGTTTCTACAGTAGGGTTTAAAGAAGTTCAACCCCTTTCAGTGGAAGGTAGAATTTTTACCGCTTTTTTGATTATTTTCAGTTTTGGTATTTTCGCCTATACCGTATCGTATATTACACGCTATATTGTGAATGGCGATTTACAAAATTATTTTAAAAACTATAAAGTGGACGCATATATAGATAGAATTTCTGATCACGTAATTGTTTGTGGGTACGGACGTAATGGTGCGCAAGCGGTAAAAACCTTGTTGGCTTATGGCAAGGAAGTGGTCATCATTGAAAATGATGATGATATTTTAACACGATTAAAAGAAGCAAACCTTTTGTACATAAAGGGTGATGCTACTGTTGAGAAAACGTTGGTTCGTGCCGGGATTACAAGAGCCAAAGCAATTATTACAACCTTACCTAATGATGCTGCAAATGTGTTTGTGGTTCTTACGGCACGTGAGTTAGCCAGTTCTATCCAAATAATAAGTCGCGCTTCTGAAGATAGCTCTGAAAAGAAATTACGTATAGCAGGTAGTAATAATGTTATTATGCCCGATAGAGTGGGAGGTGCGCATATGGGATCGTTAGTTGTCACTCCTGATGTTTATGAATTTTTGGATCATATTTCGGTTATGGGGAGTAATGAAGTGAACTTAGAAGAAATTCCATATAAAAATATACCCTCTCAGTTTCATGGTAAAAAACTCTCTGAATTAGATAACAGTTATGACTCAGGGTGTTTAATTATCGGATATAGGAATCCCGAAGGGGATTATAAGGTGAACCCTGACCCCCAATTAGAGATTATTCCAGGATGTAAGATATTTGTATTAGGTACGCAAAGTCAAATTAGACAAATAAATACGCTACTACAATTGTAATGGCTCAAAAAAAAGTTTTAGTTACGGGATGCAATGGTTTTATTGGGTCTCTTTTAGTAAACCATTTATTAACTAATTCCTCCTACCTAGTTTTTGGAACGGCAAAAGAATCAAATAGAAACCCTAACCTACCTTCTGAAAATTATATCGAACTTGATTTACTGGATTCTAACAAAATTAAGCAAGTTCTAATTAATATTCACCCTCAAATTATCATTCATTCTGCAGCTATTTCCCAGGTTGATAAATGTGAAAATCAGCCGGAAATATGTAAACGAATAAATGAAGAAGCTACACGTGAAATAGTTCAGATTTGTAAGGAGCTTAATTGTCGCCTTATTTTCTTTTCTACTGATTTTGTTTTTAGTGGTGAAAATAATCGGGAAACGATACATGGTTTACCAAATCCTAAAAGTGTGTATGCTAAGAGTAAGCTAAATGCCGAAAAATTGGTTTTAGAATTGGGTAACAAGGCTGCAATTATTCGTCCTGTCCTGGTGTATGGGTATTCTCCCGTTGCTAATCGTCCTAATATTTTTACTTGGGTAATGGATTCCCTTACAAATGAAAAAAACATAAATGTAGTATCCG
>CAJXPI010000133.1 GCA_913057875.1 uncultured Flavobacteriales bacterium | reverse complement strand
AGATGCTCAGGAGTCTCGTGGGCTCGGAGATGTGTATAAGAGACAGGTTTTATGTAACGGGAAAAATGTGGGAAAACGTTTATGTGATTTCTCTATTTGAGTAATTACTTCTGCCTTTTGGTAATTAATACCAATCCTATTACCGTAAGTATTCCATTAATTAATAAGAGTTCAAAGCCCATCTTATACCCATTAAACCAAGCTTCAGAGTTTTTGTAAAGGATATAAGTTAATGCTGGCGCTGCAATTACTACTGGAATAACATACTTGTCTTTGATTTTGTTTTTTGTCATTAAGCCGTAAGCGAATAAACCTAAAATTGGACCATAGGTAAAGCCTGCCATTTTAAACAATTCGCTAATTACACTTTCATCATTTAGCTCTTTAAAAACAATAATTACTAGAGCCAGTACTATTGAAACTCCAATATGTACACGCTTTCTGGTTTTTAGCTGACTAGCCTCGTCCATTTTATCTACCTCCAGAATATCTACACTAAAAGAGGTGGTTAAGGCCGTCAACGCAGAATCCGCACTAGAATAAGCTGCTGCAATTAATCCTAGTACAAAAAACACTGCGACCACCGTTCCTAAATGCCCATCGGTTGCCAGAGTAGCAAACAACTCATCCCCCTTTCCGGGTATCGCAATTCCTTTACTGGATGAGTAGATATACAATAATGCTCCTAAAGCAAGAAACAATAAATTCACCACCACCAAGGTGGAACTGAACCAAGCCATGTTTTTCTGACTTTCACCTAATGTTTTACACGTTAAATTCTTTTGCATCATATCTTGATCCAAGCCCGTCATTACTACAGCGATAAAAGCACCCGCTAAGAAATCCTTAAAGAAAAAGTGATTATCTCGCCAATCTGAAAACTCAAACATTTGAGAGTATTGACTATCCTTAATTGTGGTAACCAATCCAGTAAAAGATAAATCCATTTGTTGCCCAATAACCACTAAGGTTACAATTACGGCCAGCAACATAAATGCGGTTTGAAGAGTATCCGTCCAAATGATAGTTTTCATTCCACCCTTGGAAGTATACAACCAAATCAATCCAATAGTTACCAGTACGATTACAAAAAATGGAATGTTCAAATCTAGCTTTTGAAAAATGGTCAAATCAAACACCATAGCCACTAGATACAATCTAAAGGAGGCACCAATAACCCTTGAAATCATAAAAAACCACGCTCCTGATTTGTACGAATTTCTTCCAAACCGCTCTTCTAGATAGGTGTAAATAGAAGTTAGATTTAATCGGTAATACAACGGCAGCAATACCAAAATAATTACCGCATACCCTACCAAGTACCCCAATACCATTTGCATGTAGGTAAAATTGATACTGGCCACCCATCCCGGTACCGAAATAAAAGTTACTCCCGAAAGCGAAGCTCCAATCATTCCGAATGCAACCACATACCATGGTGACTGGCGGTTTCCCATGAAAAATCCAGAATTTGACTCTTCTCCTGTAAAATGAGCTATGGTCATTAATACAGCGAAATACAATACGATGGTAACAATTATGAGTAATGGCGACATGCCACAAATGAACGGTATTAATTAGGGTAAACATAGCGTTTTGACTAGGAGATATTCACAAACCTTTGTGCCTCAAAGTTCTACTTTGAAATTCCCAATTGTTAGTCGATTAGCACTAGGAATAGTGTTATTTTTGGCACATGTCTTCATCTTCTAAATTACTAGATCAAGGGGTAGATGCTTTTGCATCGTTACCTGGAATTGGCCGAAAAACAGCACTAAGGTTAGCGCTGCATATGCTTCGTCAACCCAAAAATGACGTTCAGTTTTTTACGGAATCCATAAAGGGCATGCGTAACGATACTCAGTTTTGTAAACGCTGTCATAATATTTCAGAAACTGAGATTTGTGAAATATGTAACAACAAAAAACGTTCTGAGAACAAAACTATCTGTGTGGTTGAAGATATGCGCGACATTATTGCGATTGAAAATACTCAACAGTACTTTGGGAATTACCATGTATTAGGCGGACACATATCTCCTATTGATGGCATTGGCCCGACCGACTTGAATATTGATTCGTTAGTTCAACGTGTACAAGATGAGAATATAAAAGAGGTGATTTTCGCACTGAATTCAACCATGGAAGGGGATACAACAAGCTTTTACATTTTTAGAAGAATGATGAATCTAAGTGTAAAAACTTCATCTATTGCACGAGGTATTCCAATTGGCGATGAACTAGAGTATGCGGATGAAATTACACTAGGAAGATCTTTATTAAACCGAATTCCATTTGATAGCTCGCTGTAAAAAATAAATGAATTCACCACGCCTATCCGTTATTGTTGTCAATTACAACGTTGAGTATTTTTTAGCTCAATGCTTGTACTCTGTTCGAAAAGCGGCTCAATTTGCCGATATCGAAACCATAATGGTGGACAATAATTCATCAGATGGATCAGTGGAAATGACTAGGCGACTTTTTCCGGAAGTCAAAGTAATTGCCAATAAAGACAATCTTGGATTTTCAAAAGCCAATAATCAGGCCATGCGAATTTCAACAGCTGATTATGTATTGCTATTAAATCCAGACACACTCGTTGAAGAAGACACCTTTAAAAAGTGTATCGAATTCATGGATGCACATCCAAATTCTGGCGGATTGGGAGTTAAAATGGTCGATGGTAAAGGGCAGTTTCTGAAAGAAAGCAAACGAGGCCTACCAACTCCAATGGTGGCATTTTATAAAATTTTCGGATTATCCAATTTATTCCCAAAATCCAAAACATTTGGACAATACCATATGGGTCATTTAGATATGGATGAAACCCATAAGGTGGATATTCTTGCAGGCGCTTACATGATGATGCGTAAATCTGTACTAGACAAAGTAGGTCTACTAGATGAAGACTTCTTTATGTATGGAGAAGACATTGATTTATCTTGGCGTATTCGATTAGGAGGGTTTGATAATTACTACTTTCCTGAAACACGAATCATCCATTACAAAGGAGAAAGCACTAAAAAGAGTAGTGTGAATTACGTTCTGGTATTTTATAATGCCATGATCATTTTTGCCAAAAAGCATTTCTCTAAACAGAACGCCAATATTTTCGAATTCCTTATTCAATTGGCCATTTATTTCCGAGCAGGAATAGCTCTAACAAGAAGGTTTATTGAACAATCCATATTACCATTTTTAGATTTTGTGGTCATCCTACTTACACTGATTTCCACTACCGCTATCTATTCTAGTTATACGGACATCATTTATCCCACCGAGATTTTAAAATGGCTATTTCCTGTGTATGGATTGGTATTCCTTACATCCATATATTTCAATCATGGCTATTCTTCTTCCCCGTTTATTAATAGAATCCTAAAAGGCGTTTCATGGGGCGGATTAATTGGCCTTTTACTATACGGTTTATTGGATGATGAATTTAGATTTTCAAGAGTAATTGTTTTATTGGGAGCTATTTTCTCAGCAATTAACATTGTATTGTATCGCTGGGGACTAAACAATTTCGGATTTCCTTCTATTATTTTCAAAACTATTCCCGATATTAGAATGGCCATTGTAGGTAAAACTGGTGGGATTCAACGGGTAAAAAAACTACTCGAAAAAACAACAAACGTTCCCAAAGTTATACTGGAAGTCTACCCTTCTTACGATTTTCAAAACAACACCGATCATTTTGTTGCCAATTTAGGTCAGCTACCAGATGCGTGTAAGATTTTCAATATCAACCAAATCATTTATTGTTCGGAAGACATGGATTCTGGTTCCATCATTAATGAAATGATTTTACAAGAAAACCCGAATATTGAATTAAAGATTGCCCCTCCAGAAAGCACATTTATTATTGGAAGTCAATCTATTAATACATCTGGAGAAATCTTATCGTTAAACTCTCAAAACAATTTCACCAAAGAAGAAAGTAAAACATCTAAACGATTATTTGATTTAATCGCTTCACTGACGCTATTCATCTTCAGTCCAATAATGATTTGGCAACAAGAAAGTGCGGGACGCTATTTTAGAAATATTTTTCAGGTTTTATCTGGTAAAAAAACATGGATAGGCTTCGCCCCTATTGAAAATCACAAGGATTTAGCTAATTCTATAAAAACGCCAATTATCCGTTTATCAGACCCTTACAAAAAACAGAATAAACCTAAAGAATTCTTTGAATCACTCAATATTCAGTACGCAAAAGAATACGAGTTTTCTAAAGACCTTGCAATAATTTGGCAGGAAAGAAATCATTTAGACAATTAGAATCGCTAATTCATCTAAATACAATTTATTATTTGGCAATATCACTAAAATGCCCACGAATTTTAGTGTATTTTTGCGCACCTAAAAATATTGGCAACTATGGCACAAGTAGAAGTAAAACTTCCTAAAATGGGAGAAAGTGTTGCGGAAGCAACAATTACCACATGGTTAAAACAAGTTGGTGACACTGTTGAGGCAGAAGAATCAATTGTTGAAATTGCAACAGATAAAGTAGATTCTGAAGTTCCTTCTCCAGCAGAAGGTGTAATTACCCAAGTATTTTTTGAAGAAGGAGATGTTCCTCAAGTGGGTGACGTAATTGCAATTATTTCATCTGAAGGCGAAGGTGCAGCTCCCGCCCCGATTGAAACCAAAGCAGAAACTCCAGTAGCTTCTGCTCCAGTGGCGACAGCAGCAGCTCCAGCAGCATCTAATGGTGCTACAGTTGACTTTTCTAATTCTGATAATTTTTACTCTCCTTTAGTAAAAAACATTGCAAAGGAAGAAGGTATTTCATTACAAGAATTAGAATCAATTCAAGGAACCGGAGCAAACCATCGAGTAACTAAGAATGACATTTTAGGTTATATAGCTAATGGCAAACCACAAGCAGCAGCACCAGTTGCCGCACCAGCAGCGGCACCAGCAGAAGTAAAACCTGCAAAACCAGCTGCAGCTGGAGCTCCAAAAGCTTCTGACTTTGCTGGAAATGTAGAAATCATTGAGATGGACCGTATGCGAAAGCTTATTTCTAAGCATATGGTTTCGTCTAAACAAACTTCTCCACACGTTACTTCTTTTGTAGAAGCAGATATGACCAATATCGTAAAATGGAGAAATAAGGTTAAAGATAAATTCTTCCAACGTGAAGGTGAAAAATTAACTTTTACACCAATCATCATGGAAGCTATAATCAAGGCTATTAAAGATTTCCCATTAGTAAATGTTGAGGTTCAAGGTGATTACATCATCAAGAAAAATGACATTAACTTGGGAATGGCTACAGCTTTACCTTCAGGCAACTTAATTGTTCCTGTTATTCATAATGCAGATAATTACAATTTAACAGGATTAGCAAAGCAAGTGAATAACCTAGCCGCAAAAGCACGTAACAATAACTTATCTCCTGACGACATTTCTGGAGGCACTTATACCATGACTAACGTAGGTACTTTTGGAAATGTTATGGGTACTCCTGTAATTAATCAACCACAAGTAGCTATATTAGCGGTTGGTGCGATTAGAAAAATGGCGTCCGTAATTGAAACCGCTGAAGGTGATTTTATTGGAATACGTCAAAAAATGTTCTTGTCACACGCGTACGATCATAGAGTTGTTGACGGAGCTTTAGGAGGTATGTTTGTTCGTAGAGTGGCGGACTACCTAGAATCTTTCGATATCAATAGAGAAATATAACACCATAAATTGCCATCTATTTTATTAACAGGTTATTAAAAAACCAGTGTGAATAAAACAGATGGCAATTCACCACCAGCCGGCCGACTACTTATATTTTTGATGCATAACAAACCCCATAAGTTAAAAACGAATGCGTAAATTTACTTGTACGACTACTATTCTGGCATTGCTATTACTGAGTGTATTCTCTGTTTCGGCACAAACCAACGAGAAAATCACTCCCAAAAAGGCAATGTTTTATTTGGAAGATGGTAATTGGGAAAAAGCCAAACAGATTTACCTAGAGCTTCTTAAAGAGTCTCCTGACGATCAAAACTTGAATCTATATTGTGGGGTGGCATACCTCAATAGTAGAATTGATGCTGACAAGTCTATGGACCACTTTAACAAGGTAGACGAATCTAAAATTCCAGGAGTAATTCTTTTAAAAGGAGAGTCATTTCATTACATGGGGCAATTTGACTCTGCTTCTTATTACTATGACAAGTATAAAAACACAGATGGTGTAAAAATTCAAAAGGGTCTAGCTGATTTAATGGATCTCCGAATGGAGCAATGTAAAACCGGAAAGGAATTAACCGAATCGCCCACAGAAGGAATGTTCGTTGAAAACCTGGGGTCCGATGTAAACACCATGTTCTTAGATTACGCTCCAGTGGTCTACGAAGATTTAAAAACATTGGTCTTTACTTCTACCAACGCCAATCTGTTCAATATCAAATACATGACTTTTCAATCGAAGGGTCAAGAAGAGATCTTTTACACTAATTACGATCCAGTATACAAAAAGTGGCTGCCACGCGCAAAATCTGATGGAGTGGTATTGAATAAAAACATTGACACGGAAGAAAATGAATCCTCTATTACCTTTAACGAGGACTTATCAAAATTCTATTTCTATAGAAAAGGTAAACTTTATGTATCTGAAAACTTAGGAGACCCAACGGTCATAAAAACAGAACAAACACAATTTACCGATAACCAAATTGTTTCAGTAGCCATTAGTCGCAAACTAAATGACGTTTTTATTACCAGTGACAAATCAGGAGGTCAAGGTGGTACAGATATTTATCATGCCTATCGAAAAGAAAATGGGGAATTCTCAAACTTCACCAATTTAAGTGACATAAATACTGATCATGACGAAGGCTCCCCTTTTTTAAGTGATGATGGCACCAAACTTTACTTCGCGTCTAAAGGATACAATTCAATAGGAGACTTTGATATTTTCGTAGCAACAAAAACTGATAGCGGATGGTCAAATGTTACCAATATGGGAGTTCCTGTAAACTCTCCTGCGAATGATATTCACTTCCGATTAACAGGAGGTAATGAAGAGTTTGGATACCTAGCCTCTGACCGTGTTGGAAATGAAGGTGATTATGATATTTGGAGAGTATGGACTTGTTATGACGTTCCTTCCACCCTACTCGTAGGAAAGTTCATGGAGCTTCCAGGTCATTCTATTGATAGCGGTGATCTGGTTTTAATGAATGTTGACTCTTCTGTAGTGGCAACGGTTAATCCTTTAGCAAATGATGGTAATTATTCTTTCCAAGTAAACACGGAAACCTCTTATATTCTTTCTTTAAACGTTAAGGGAAGAGCGGTACATACTTACAACATAACCATTCCTGAACAATGTAGCGAATATGATATTTTTCAAACCCTTACTTGCGAGCTAAAAATGGATGCAGATAGTTTTGTATTTGAACAAAAATCGGTATTGACAAATGCCTTTTACGACATTGATGCTACCAGAGGTGATGATTCCAGGGAGTCATTCGTTGCAGGGTTGAAGCCAGAAAATCCATCTTACACAGATCCTGAATCAAGAGTTACTCCATGGGAGAAAGACGAATTAATGGCAACTTTACCTGCTCCAGTAAAAAATGCAGATGGGAAATTTGTTCATGAAATCTATTTTGACTTTGATAAATCAAATATTTCTGATGAAGATAGAGATTACATTACCAAAGTTTCTAAGATCTTAAACTCTGATCCCAATAAGAAAATTGTAATCACAGGGCATACGGATTCACAGGGCTCAGCAACCTACAACAAGGCGCTATCAAAAAGGAGAGCCAAAACTGTTTCAGACTTCTTTGTTAAAAATGGAGTAAAAACTAGCCAGATGATAATTTCCGGAATGGGAGAATCGCAACTGAAAATTAAAGATTCAGATGCCGCTGGAAAATACATACTTAAAAACACTGCACTTAACAGACGCTGTGAAGTTGAAATTAAGTAACAAACAAAATTAAAAGAAAAGCTCCTCAATTTTGAGGAGTTTTTTTTTGCTCGAAACTTAATATGTAAGTTTGCCGCGGAATTAAAAACCATCCCAATATTTGTTCTATGAACTT
>CAJXPI010000132.1 GCA_913057875.1 uncultured Flavobacteriales bacterium | reverse complement strand
TCGGCAGCGTCAGATGTGTATAAGAGACAGGCAGTATACACAACATTAGTAATACTTACCCCAACGAAATCCTTACATTTGAATCCCAAAACAAACGCATTGATTAAAGGCAATCCCATCCGTAAATACGAAGGTTTAAAAGTAGTTCCCAACGAAATTATTTCGGTAGATGACAATCTCACCGTAGAGGAAGCCATGGCCATTACCGTGAATGGAGAAAACTTTACCGTAACCATGCGTACCCCAGGCGATGAACTGGAATTGGTTCGCGGACTACTCCACTCTGAAGATATTTACCGTAACCGAGAAATTAATCCAGATGTGGTGGATACCGAAACCAATGACATGGGTTTTATTTCTAAAGTGCATTTGCAAATACCCAAAGAATTGCTGGGCAGTGGCTACAAAAACAGTCGCAGCTTACTCTCTGTTTCATCTTGCGGCATATGCGGTAAACAAGAGTTGATTGATATTGTTCCGGAGGCACAAATTGATACTGGAAATCTGAAAATTGGATTGGAAGAAATCCGAAAGATGTATGCCATAATGGAAAATGGTCAAGTGCAATTTGAAAAATCAGGAGGAATTCATGCTGCAGCCATTTTTAATAGCCAATACGAGCTTTTATCGTTAAAAGAAGATATTGGCAGACATAATGCCGTAGATAAAGCCATAGGAGATCTCTTATTAACCCAAAGACTTAAAACAGCTGAGTTTCTATTGGTCAGTGGTCGGGTATCCTATGAAATAATTACAAAAGCATTTGCCGCGCGAATCCCCTTTTTGGCTGCCGTTTCAGCTCCATCCTCTTTAGCCGTTGATTATGCCAAAGAATTAGGCATTACTTTAATGGGTTTCTGTAGAGAAAACAAATTCACCGTTTACGCCCATCCAGAACGGATTATATAGCCACTTCTCCCCTCCTTCCTTTTCATTTTCAGTAAACCTACTACAACTATAATTATAAATATAGTTGTATAATTAGTTTTATAGTTATAGATTTGAATCGTTGAATTTAAAATCAGCTTTATGAAAAGGGAACTCACAAAAGCAGAAGAACAAATAATGCAGGCCATCTGGCACGTAGAGAAAGGATTTGCCAAAGACATTCTAGAAGTCATTCCAGATCCGAAACCTGCATACAATACTGTTTTAACGGTAATACGCGTTTTGGTACAAAAAGGATTTGTTGCATTTCAAACCTTTGGAAAATCAAACGAATATTACCCTACCATCTCTAAAGAAGACTATTCAAGGAGACAAATGCAAACCATGAAAAAGAAGTACTTCAACAATTCGAGTAAGAAGATGTTGTCGTTCTTTTTAAAGGAAAACAAATTGGACCTAGAAAATGTAGATGAAATCTTAAAAATGATTGACGATGATAAATAACAGCATACTTCAATCTATTTTAGAAATTAATCTTTACATTTTAATAACCAGCGTTTTATGGTTGGTTATCAAAAGTAAAATTTCGTTTAAGTGGCAGCGTATTTCTGCGCTATTCATTCCGCTAGTTAGCCTATTAATTTGGGCCTTAAAACCCCTTCTCATAGCTAAAGAAATGGTGTATACCACGACTATTTTGACTCCCATAAACGTGATTCCTACCATGGAATCTATCACTCAAAATGATGGGTTTTCGGTGAATTGGTTTTATGTGTACGGTGCAATTTCTGGGATTTTATTTCTTTCCTTTTTATATAAAATAATTCGAGTACTATGGTTCTTTAAAGATGCTTCTCCTCAAGGAGCGGTTTCCATAAAAACCTCCGAAAACGAAGATTCCTTTTCCTTTTTTAAATTCATTCATTTACGTGCACAAATGGATGAAGATGAAAAACAGGTAGTATTACAGCATGAGCTGATACACTACCAAAAACGCCACTCTTTTGATTTAGTCGTCATGGAGATTTTCCATTCCCTTTTCTGGATTAATCCCCTATTCTTCTATTTAAAGAAAGAGTTGGTCAATATTCACGAGTTTGAAGTAGATCAAGAAATGTATAAGGCGTACAAAACAAATTACATGCGCCATTTATTGAACTACGCCTTAGGCTCTGTGGATTCTCACTATTTATTAACGAGTCCATTTTTTAACCGACTCACGATCACTAAAAGAATTCAAACCATGAAAACCAATAAGAATAAAAACAATGTGTGGCTTTTGCTTTCCTTACCTGCATTAGCACTGGGGCTTTCCGTAGTATCGTGCGAAAGCAAAACGTTGCCAGAAGCACAAAGCATTAACTATGAAGAAGTTTTGGCTCAACAAAAAGAAGATGGCGTAGAATTAGATGTAGGCAATTTATCAAAAATGCCTCAATTTAAGGGCGGCAATGAAGAAATGTACAAGTTTCTTAGCGAGAATATGAACTACCCTAAGTCGGCAGAGAATGAAGGCATTGAAGGACGTGTATTTGTAAACTTCGTGGTAACTGAAGACGGTGAAATTTCAGAAGCCAAAATTTTGAAGGGAGTAAACGATGCTATTGATTCGGAAGCACTAAGGGTAATTAATACCATGCCCGCATGGGAGCCAGCACAAAAAGATGGCATTCCGGTAAAAACGGCCTTCACCCTCCCTCTCGTATTTCAATTAACGGATAAATCGGCACCTACCCCACCTCCACCACCTATTCCAAGTGAACATCAACAGCCAGCCGAACTTTCAAAAGTTGCGGAATACCCTGGTGGACAAACCGCCTTATTTCAATATATGGGTAATAACATTCAATATTCAAAGGAAGCCCAAAAGGAAGGTATATCAGGAAAAGTCATAGTACAATTCACTGTTAAAGCAGATGGTTCGATTGCCTACGTTATCGTTAAAAAAGGAGTTTCTAAAGCGCTTGATACGGAAGCTCTTAGAGTAATCAAAAACATGCCAGATTGGACTCCTGCAGAAAAAGACGGAAAGGCGGTAGCAAGTCAAATGACTCTGCCTATCATGTTTGCTTTAGAATAGGGAAACTATTTACTTAAAAAAAACAATGTATTGAGAAGGGACTACTAGTAGTTCCTTCTCATTTAATTTTTTCTACTCCAAACAGGATTTTAATATTACGTCTTAGATTTTACCCCATTAACCTGGGTTAATTATTGATTCATTTTAACAATGATGCGCAAACTGAGTAAACTTAGACCTTCCTATCCACAAACCTATGGGAATTAGTTAACAAGATCTCTAAACTCTTAAGTTTTACTAAACTTTAGTTCAGAATTCTAACCTAATAGTTCCCCTACCTTTGACATCATGAAAACCATATTTTTATTCCTCGCTATTATTCTATCAGCTACGATATCAAATGCGCAGTCGTTTGCGAAAATTTGCAGTAATCCTTCTTTAAACGACCCAAGTGCAATGCAAACAACCTTACCATCAGGAATTTATTTAACGCGTATGGAGGTAAAAAATCAATCCCCTTCCGTTACATGCAATTACGTTCGAAGAGGAGAATCCATTTGGTTTTCGGACCCAAACACGGGAGAGGTTAAAAAGTTAAGATCAAAAGATTACTTTGGTTATGTTGAAAATAGTCAGTTTTATCTTTCAGACAATATCAACCAGCCTACTTTAGAATCAGGCACCTACATCTATTACGCAAGAAAAAGGGTGAACTTTGGATATCCTGCCAACCATTCCGGTTTTCAATTATTACCTCACTTTTACGCCTACGACAAAGATTTAATACTAAATGTTCAGAATGGCAAAAAAGTAAAAGGATCCAGACATCAATTAAAGAAAATTTTGAAAAACTACGATCTAGAGCTATTTGCAGAATTCAAAAACGACAAATGGTATAAAAAAGATGTACGCACTTACATTCATAAATTCAACAACCGCAATCCGTTAGAAAATTAAAAATTACCCACTTTTAGGTATTGTTTAAGCTTTCCCAAGCTACTTAATTTGTTGCATGGTAATGATTCACCGTAAAGCGTCTAAAGACATCAGTAACCAAATACTAGGTTACACCGTTAAACGGGCGAAAAATAAAAAAATGAAAACCTCTTGTTGCGACAAGATTTCAAAAAAAGGCCGCTATTGTAAAAGCTGCCCTTTAAAGTGTTAGGGACTCCTTAATCATAATACCGTATTACTTTTCCATTATCCTTACCCAAAACGCTTCTTACGTACGCATTTTCAACTTTTTTCATAGGTATCGGGTTATGCCCAGGAAAGTAGCTTTTGTATTTTTCGTAGGCATCCTCTACCATTCCTAAAGAAACTACATTTAATCGGTTCTGGTTTTCTAGTTCTAAAGCTGCTGCTTGTACAAAACTATGAATAGCTCCATTTACCATGGCTGCACTGGCTGTTTTTACTACTGGATCATCGGCTAGTATTCCAGTAGATAATGTAATTGAACCTCCCTTATTTAGATAATTCAAACCTATTCGAGCCAGATTCACTTGCCCCATCAACTTACTTTTGATACCGATGTAATAATCCTCTTCTGACAATTCATTGAACGGAGCCCATTTGGCTTCTCCGGCAATACAAACAATAGCGTCAAACTTTCCTGCCTTTTCAAAAAAGGTTTGAATACTAATTGCTTCAGAGATATCCATTTGGAAATCTCCTCCTGTTCTACCTACTACAACTACCTCATGTTCTTCTTTAAAACGTTGGGTAACTACTTTGCCTATAGTACCTTTTCCTCCAATAATGGCTATCCTCATGTTTATTTTCTTTACTTTTTACTCCACTCACTTTTAGAAATGCTAAAAACATTCATTGCTCCATGAGCGTCTATATCCACGGTTTTCTCCCAGGACATACCGTTCTTTTTCGCTACGAGTTCAGAGGCAATGTTATCTACATGCATGGTTGACATTAATCGATCCGAAAACTCTCTTTTAAAGGCTTCTTCTTTGCATTTTTGAGCTGCTTCTGAAGCAAATCCCTTACCCCAATATTCCGGTAAAATAGAATAACCGATCTCCAGTCTTTCCTCCCCTTCAATGGCTTGAACTAATATCCCGCATTGACCAACCATTTTACCAGTCTCTTTTGAAATTAAAGCATTCATTCCTCCCTGCTCATTTTCATAGCGGTGAAACACCTTATCAAACCACTTTTGACAAAGCTCTCGTTGAGACAAAGATTCATCTAACCCTAAAAATTTAGCCACATTTGGAGCCTCAAACAATGGCATCCAATCTTCAAAGTCTCCTTGGGTAACCATACGAAATTTTAAACGTTCTGTTTCTGTATCTGGCAATAGGTATTTCATGGGTTAAAGATCGGTAAAACAAGCGACAAAACCCTTATTTAACCTGCTTAAATCGCCAAATATAGTACCCCATAAAAACGAGGAAAAAACCCAGAAAAATGAATCCAAAATACGGATGCAACCCTGCTTGATCACTTAAACCTGTTTTAATAGAAACAAAATTTATGTAATTAAATAAGAGCACAATAAGTACGTTTAAAACTAGGATCATTTGTTTCCCAATTTCAAACAGTTGCGCCTTATTTTCTTCCGTTACAGGTACTGGATAATTATACAAATCAGGTTTGTCTTTGAGGTAATACAATAAACCGCACAAAAACGTTCCAATCAATGGCATAAAGAACACCATTTTCTTACCACTCCAATTATCTGGTTCGCCCTTAAAATTAAAATGAATAGGCACTTGATCTGGTAAATCAGCATAGAAATAGACGGGAATGGCGATTAACGAAATCACTCCAAGTACATTAAAAATAGCTAAGGCCTTTTCAGACTTCATATCCTCACATTAATCTCTTCGGTAATAATTACCCACCGGTAAATCGTCAAATGCTAAAGCTAACTCAGCCGTTGGACTTTTTAATTTACGTAATTCAGTATCCATCCAGGCTCCGTGAACCGTGATATGCGCCACCTTTTCATCATTTTGGTTAAATAGCTCATGATGAATCACCCAACGAGATCCATCCTTACGGATATCACCCTTTAGCATATTAATTCGAATATGATCTTCCGGTTTGATTTCTCGAATAAAAGAACACTCTTCCTTAAACAAAATAGGACCAATAGATTGAGCCACCATTTCCTTAGTCCCAAACCCTGCTTCTACAAAGCATTGAATTCTAGCGTAAGCGCCAAAATCATAATATGCAGAATGACGCACATGGTTGTTCTGATCAATATCTGACCAACGTAATTCAATATTCTTCTCGAATTTTTTCATAGTGATTCCTATTTATTTTTTTCAATCTTCTAAATTACATTAACACACCCTTTTCATCTGGCATAATAGCTTCCGGAATATCTTTTTCTTCTAAAAGTTCCTTGATATTGATTTCAATAGTTCTACAAATAGATGTCATTGGAATATCGGAGGCTCTATTCATAAAAGGATCTTGCAGGTAATACGCAATATTCTCTAACATATTGAAAAAGAACGAAACCAATAAACAGATTAAAACCACTAACGGGCCTGTAGAAAACAACATCCCGAAGGGTAACATAATGGTAAATATTATCACCCCTTTGTGTGTATACGAGCGGTATTGGGTAGGGAAAACCGTTTTCTTAATTCGCTCGGCTTTACCCATATGCGTACATAGATCTTTCATGGTTTGATCTATCGACACAAACTGAAAACTATCAATTTCACCGCGTTTCTTAAAACCTGCGTTTAATTTGGTTTGTAATTTTAAAATTTCGCTAGGCACATTACTTTTTCCTTGCAAAGCAGCTATTTCTGCATTACTCAAAAAAACCTCCACCCCATCTAACGGGTTTAAATTTCTTAAACTATTCTTTAATGAAATGCACCATGCAATTTGATAGTACGCCATTTGTCTCACCTCATCAGAAATGGTATCCTGATCAATAAATCCAATAGTTTGACGTACTAAAGTTCTGCTTTCATTGATAATTCCTCCCCAAATTTTTCGGGCCTCCCACCATCTATCGTAGGATGCGCTCGTTCTAAACCCTAGTAATAAAGCCACGGCAAATCCAAGCACCGTGGCAATGGACATTTTAATATCAATATTTTTAAACCCCAAATAAGCGTAGGCAACATATACGGCCGTAACGTAAGGTGCATACCATAAAAAATGTAGCCCAAACCCTTTAAAAATTCGCGATATACTAGGAACGTTTTTTGTATACATAATTCAATACTTCAGTTTTTGACGTTAAAATTGACCTCCAATACGAACATAAAACCCATACATTTGACCGTTAAATATGGCTTGATCTTTATTTACTCGAAACAACCAGTAGCGATATCCGGGTGAAACGTAAAGCCACTTATTCAGCAAAACGTTCACATTTACCGTGAATTGATTCGTCAATTCAGCTTCCGACCTCAGGGGACCATAATCTACATAAGCCGCACACTCTATTCGTGAATGAGGCAAATACTTTGCGCGCATTGCCAATACGGGTTCTACCCAAAAGCCTTCTCGTTCGCCATGGAATTCTTCTTTAACTCCATAGGTTGCACGCGCCTCAATTTTGTTGTAAATAATTTTGGCGCCAACATATCCTTGAAGTTTAAACTTTCTCTTAGAAACCACTTCGTAGCCGGCCAATGCCTCACCAAAGGCCATTGCTAACCGGTAATTAGAATTTCGAAGGACTATTTCTTTAGGCGTAATAGCATCTCCTTCCAGTATAAAAGAAGTTGCATTCAATACTCCTAACCAACGATTGTTGTGGTAATCGGTATTGATTAAAAAAGCAAACTTCAAAGCGTTTTGAACCTCACTGTATGGAATAGACAATTCAAACCGTGGTTCTACTTCAGGCAAAGTTGTGGGTACGGGAGGTCGTTCTAAAGACGCATCAATTCCAATAAACCAATAATAAGGCCCCACTCTAAATTGCCAATCGGGTTGCGTTTCAATACTATCTTTCTTTTGCGCGTGCAAGACCAAGGGTAAAGCCGTAAACACGAATAAAATAGTAAGTAATTTGCGCATGTTTCAAATATAAAGGTTGAAAACAAAAAATGCCCCTCATATGAGGAGCATTTTTAATTTTTGCTTTGCTAGTTCTTAACAGCAATTTGCTGGTGAGCAATTGCAATCACATTGGCAATTCATACTTTCATTGGATGTGGATTGAGGTCCACAATTACAGTTACAGTTACAG
>CAJXPI010000131.1 GCA_913057875.1 uncultured Flavobacteriales bacterium | reverse complement strand
TACACAGAGTAGATCGTCGGCAGCGTCAGATGTGTATAAGAGACAGGTATTGAAGATAGTCCTGGTACCAAGATTCTCACAAAAATTGGAAGCAAGTACAATTTCCTGGATAGTGAAGAGGTAGCAATTGGCCTTTTAGATTTTCATGATGGGGGCGTTTCGAGTGTAAAGTTTTATGTTCCTAATATTCATTGTAGTTCTTGTATATGGCTTCTAGAAAATATGTACCGTTTAGAAAAGGATGTGGTAAAGTCCACGGTCAATTTCCTAAAGAAAGAAGTTTACGTAGTCTTTAATGATAAGCATCTTTCCTTAAGGCATGTAGTTGAATTGATGACTTCTATTGGGTATGAGCCCAATATTAGCCTCAACGATTATAAAAAGGAAACTTCTAAATCAGAAAACAAGACCTTTTTTTATAAGCTTGGGGTAGCTGGGTTTGCTTTTGGAAATATCATGCTATTGAGTTTTCCGGAATATTTTGATACCAATCAGTACTTAGATGGGGACTTTAAAAAGCTTTTTGGGTACTTAAATTTGTTTTTGGCAACACCAGTATTGCTTTACAGTGCCTCTGATTATTTTATATCTGCCTATAAAGCCATTCGGAGAAAGTATTTGAATATTGACTTCCCCATTTCTGTGGGTATTCTGGCGTTATTTGGTCGTAGTTCGTATGAAATTATTTCGCAAACAGGAGCAGGGTTTATGGATTCTTTTACCATGTTTGTTTTCCTTTTATTAGTAGGGAAATGGTATCAAAATAGAACATATCAGGCGCTGTCATTTGAGCGTGATTACAAATCTTATTTCCCCTTGGCTGTAATTAAAGTGCTTGGAGATAAAGAGCAAGCGGTTCCTGTAAATAATTTAGAAGTAGGAGATACCGTGATTTTAAGAAACCAGGAAATTATTCCTACTGATGCGGAATTGTTAAGTAAGGAAGCTCAGATAGATTATAGTTTCGTAACTGGTGAATCCGATGCTGTTTCAAAAAAGCGTGGTGAAGTTATTTATGCAGGAGGAAGACAAGTAGGTTCTTCTATTAAAATCAAGGTTAAAAAAGCGGTGTCTCAATCCTATTTAACCCGGTTATGGAATCAAGAAGCTTTTGCTAAGGAAGGGTCTTACTTTCAGTCTATTATTGATAAGGTGAGTAAGTATTTTACCTTGTTTGTTTTGATGATTTCGGTTTCAACCCTGATATTTTGGTGGTTCGAAGGGCCTTCTTTATCCTTTAAAATTTTCACTTCTGTTTTAATCATTGCTTGTCCTTGTGCCTTGGCTTTAACCTTGCCCTTTGCTTTTGGTAACACCATGACCATTTTTGGGCGTAATCGGTTTTATTTAAAAAATGCCGAAGCGGTTGAAAAAATGAATTTAGTAGACACCTTGGTGTTTGATAAAACAGGTACCTTGACTCAAACTGGCAATGAAGATATAAGCTTTGTTGGGAAAGAACTAAGCCACGAGGAGTTAAGTGGTATTTATTCTTTAGTTTCAAATTCAACCCATCCCTTGAGTAAAACGGTGTACTTGCATTTAGATGGAAATACAAGTGTAGAAGTAAAAAATTACCAAGAATTGCCATCAAAAGGATTGCAGGGGGAGGTAAATGGAGTTGCGATAAAAATTGGGTCTGCAAAATTTACCCAGTTTTCTTCTAAAGCGAATCAAGACTTATCGTCCAGAGTATATGTAAATATTGGGGGGGCGTATAGAGGGTATTTTTTAATAAAAAAACAATATAGATCAGGAATCTTTAAAATGATTTCGGGTCTTAAAGCGCAAGGTTATAATGTGCATTTAATTTCGGGAGATAATGCGGCAGAGTTAGATAACTTAAAAAAACTCTTTCCCGAATCACATTTACATTTTAACCAAAAACCTGAGGATAAAATGAATTACGTTAAAAATCTGCAAGCTTCGGGAGGCACGGTTTTAATGGTTGGGGATGGTTTAAATGATGCTGGAGCTCTGAAGCAAGCTGATGTTGGATTGGCAGTAAGTGATGATATATATAGTTTCACCCCTGCATGTGATGCCATCTTAGACGCGGAATATTTCACACAATTAAACGCTTTCTTGAATTTTTCAAAGCGGGCCATAAAGATTGTTAGAGTCAGTTTTGGAGTCTCTTTATTCTACAATACTTTAGGAATGACCTTTGCGGTGCAAGGTTTAGTAACACCTTTATTTGCGGCTATTTTAATGCCTATAAGTTCCATTTCAGTGGTAAGTTTTATAACCCTAGCAATTCGATTCTCAGCAAGAGAAAAAAACTTATAATTATTTTTCCATAAGGCTCATTTTATTAAATTTCTTAACTATTTTTAGAGTCTTTCTGACAATTTTATGACGTTATATGATGAAAATCATGTTTGTCCTTGATTAGACTCACATTTTGAAACCTACTATCTTCAAATATTTGTTCAGATAAACATACAAACGTCCTTATTTATGAGCGTCATTTTTATATTAGTCGGTTTCAGCTTGTTAGCTGCTCTTTTCTTTTTGGGCTCTTTTATTTGGGCTATTAAAAATGGGCAATATGATGATGATTATACGCCTTCTGTAAGAATGTTGTTTGACGATGATGATTTTTCATCTGTAAAGTCTCCCAAACCTGAATCAAATCAAAAAAATAATCATAAACAATTAAATTGCTAAATATGGCTGAAACAATTACCAATCCGGTGAATACATCTCCGGGTAACGTAGAACATTTCGAGTACGATAATGAAATCGTCAGGAAGTTTATCATCGCTTCCGTAGTTTTTGGAGTTATAGGTATGTTAGTTGGGCTAACCATTGCGTTACAACTGGCATTTCCGGTGTTTAATTTGGACCTAGCGTATACAACGTTTGGTAGAATCAGACCACTACATACCAATGCCGTAATTTTTGCCTTTGTGGGTAATGGTATTTTTGCAGGGGTTTATTATTCTATGCCGCGTTTATTGAAAACGCCCATGTTTAGTAAGTTGCTTTCCAATATCAACTTTTGGGGGTGGCAATTAATAATTTTATCCGCTGCCATTACGCTTCCTCTTGGTATAACTACGAGTAAAGAATATGCAGAGTTAGAGTGGCCAATTGACATTGGTATTGCCCTTATTTGGGTAGTGTTTGGTTTAAATATGATTATGACAATCATTAAGCGTAGAGAGCGTCATATGTACGTAGCTATTTGGTTTTACCTCGCTACTTTTATTACGGTTGCTTTATTACATATCGTAAATTCATTCGAAATCCCTGTACACTTTTTTAAGTCATACTCTTGGTATGCAGGTGTGCAAGATGCTTTAGTTCAGTGGTGGTATGGACATAATGCCGTTGCTTTCTTCTTAACCACGCCTTATTTAGGATTAATGTATTATTTCGTGCCTAAGGCAGCTCGAAGACCTGTTTATTCTTACCGATTATCCATTATCCACTTTTGGGCATTGATTTTTCTATATATATGGGCCGGTCCTCATCACCTTTTATATACCGCGTTACCAGATTGGGCACAAACTTTAGGTACTGCTTTTTCGATCATGTTGATCTTCCCTTCATGGGGTGGTATGATTAACGGATTACTTACCTTAAGAGGTGCATGGGATAGAGTTCGTGAAGAACCGGTGTTGAAATTCTTTGTTATTGCGATTACCGCATACGGGATGTCCACCTTCGAAGGTCCGATGTTATCTATTAAATCACTGAATGCAATTGCTCATTACACAGATTGGATTCCTGCTCACGTTCACGTGGGCGCCCTAGGTTGGAATGGTTTTATGACATTTGGTATGTTCTATTGGTTGGTGCCAAAAATGTGGAACACCAAGTTGTGGTCAAATAAATTAGCCAATGTTCACTTTTGGATTGGTACCCTTGGTATTTTGTTCTGGGTAGTGCCGATGTATTGGGCTGGATGGGTTCAAGCTCAAATGTGGGATGAATTTAATAGTGAGGGTATGTTAGCTTACCCTAACTTCTTACAAACGGTAACTGTATTGGCTCCATTATATAAATTGAGAGCATTAGGTGGGTTATTGTATTTCGCAGGTATTTTGATTGCCTCTTATAACTTGATTAAAACTGCTGGAACAGGAACGTTAACTCAAGCAGAAGCTGCTTCAGCTCCGGCTTTACCAGAAACTTACACCAAACATAGTAAAGACCACTGGCACAGATGGATTGAAAGAAAACCAGTTCAATTTATGGTATGGACTTTCGTAGCAGTTGCCATTGGGGGAGCTTTTGAAATGCTACCCACATTCTTAATTAAATCAAACGTACCAACTATTGCAACCGTTCAACCCTACACACCATTAGAAGTAGAGGGTAGAGATTTATATATTAGAGAAGGGTGTAATAACTGTCACTCACAAATGATTCGTCCTTTCCGAAGTGAAGTTGTGAGATACGACCCTAATGGCATGGAATACTCTAAAGCTGGTGAGTTTGTGTATGATCACCCCTTCTTATGGGGTTCTAAACGTACTGGACCAGATTTACATAGAATAGGTCAAAAATATGATAATGCTTGGCATTACCGTCATATGTACGACCCGCAGGCAATGAACGAACAATCTATTATGCCTCGCTATCCTTGGATGATCGAGGATGATCTAGATGTATCGCATTTAGAGGGAAAAATTAATGCGCTTCGTACCGTAGGTGTTCCATACGCTGAAGGATATGAAACACAAGCATTAGCAGACCTTCAGAAGCAAGCAGATGCAATTTCATCCGATTTAAAATCTAAAGGAATTGAATGTGAGCCGAACAAGGAAATAGTTGCCTTAATTGCCTACTTACAACGTTTGGGTACGGATATTCATAAAAAGTAATTTTAATTCTCCCCTCGGTAGTAAGGGGAGCTTTATACCAATTATATGCTGAAATTTATTAAAAATCATATGTCTACAATAGAAGGGATGGATATTACCGCATCCATTGCCTTAGTTCTATTTGTGGCTATTTTCCTTTACGTTGTGTATTATGCATTCTTTGTGATGGATAAAGCAGTGGAAAGTGAGCTATCAAGTTTACCACTTCAAGAAGATGATTTAAAACTTAATTTATAACCGAAAACTTTTCAAAATGAAATTATTCGATCAAATAAAAAATATTGCCTCTCCTAGTTTGAGGTCGAAAGGAATGGCTTTAGGGGTATTTCTTTTATCATCTGTTGGTACTTTTGCCAACGATGGCTCTGGAATTAGTGATACTAGTTTAGTTTGGATTTTAATAGGAATGGTATTCATTCAAATCGCCATTCTTTATGTGATATCTGGAGTGTTTAAATCACTTACCGGAAATACAGGAATTTGGAAAAAATTCATAGATAAGTCTGGAACGGCCATGATAACCGGTGTCTTGTTCTTAACAAGTAACGGGGCTTTTGCTCAAGGAACTGACGAAAAGCCATTTATCCTGGATTCAAGTTTAGAAGCTTTATTGATTTCTATTAATGCCTTCCTTTTGGTGGTGATTGTGGTGTTGTTAACCAATATCCGAAAAATTACCAATGCCTTAAGAGGAGCGAGCGAAGAAGATATCCCAGAAGAAGATATGTTTTCTAGTTTAGGTTTAACGGATGCGGTTCCAATTGAAAAGGAAAACGAAATCTTGTTAGATCATGATTACGATGGTATACACGAATTAGATAACAACCTGCCGCCTTGGTGGCTATACGGATTTTATATTACGGTAATTGCGATGTGTGGTTACATGTATTATTATTTATTTCAGGTAGATAGTCACGTGGGGCACAATGAGTATGTTGCAGAGATGCAAGCTGCGGCAGAAGAAGCTGAATTAAGAGGGGCAAGTGTAGATGAAAGTACTGTTGAAATTCTTACTGCTGAAGCGGATCTTGTTGCAGGGAAAGAAATTTATACTACTAATTGCGTGGCGTGCCACTTAGCTTCTGGAGGAGGTAGTGTAGGGCCAAACCTTACAGACGAATTTTGGAAACATGGGGGAGGAATTAAAAATGTATTTCGAACGATTAAAGTGGGGGTTCCTGAAAAAGGAATGATTTCTTGGGAGTCACAATTATCACCTAGAGATATGCAAAAAGTAGCTAGCTTTGTACTAAGTCTGCAAGGAACAAATCCAGCAGATGGGAAAGCACCTGAAGGCGATAAGTGGTCAGGTGAATAATCCGAAAGGATATTCATGAAAAATTAAAAAAATAGAAAACACCTTGATTACATGTAAATGACATGATAGTCAAGGTGTTTTTTGGTTCAAGACTATACAGATGGCCGATTTAGATTCAAAATACGGAGAAATAGAAGACGAAAAAGGTTCCTTTAGAGATTCTATAGGTACCTTAAATGAGGATGGAGACAGAAAGTGGGTTTATCCAAAAAAACCCTCTGGATGGTACTACAACCGAAGAACAATTGTTTCTTACACATTATTGATCGTACTTTTTGCAGGGCCCTTTATTAAGATTGGAGGCGAGCCCTTATTGTTGTTCAACATTTTTGAAAGAAAATTCGTGATTTTGGGACAAATTTTTTGGCCTCAAGATTTCTTTCTTTTTGTAATAGCAATGTTAACCTCCATTGTTTTCATTATTCTTTTTACTACTGTTTTTGGAAGAATTTTTTGTGGGTGGATTTGTCCCCAAACCATATTTTTAGAAATGGTATTCCGGAAAGTAGAGTACTGGATTGAAGGAGATTGGCGAAAGCAAAAGAAACTAGATAAGATGCCTTGGAACGCGGAGAAAATCCGTAAAAAGGGATTGAAGAATGTCATTTTTGTATTGATTTCTGTAATTATCGCCCACACGTTCTTGTCTTATATTATTGGTGTGGAGGCTGTAAATGATCTCCTAACTTCGTCTCCAACCGAAAATCTAACGGGATTTGTGGCCATGTTGATTTTTACCGGGTTGTTTTATGGGGTTTTTGCTCGCTTTAGAGAACAGGCCTGTATCATTGTTTGTCCTTATGGACGTTTACAGGGGGCTCTGTTAGATAATAAATCTATTGTAGTGGCTTATGACTTTGTTAGGGGAGAAAGTGCTAACGGTCGTTCTAAATTTCGAAAAAACGAAAATAGAGAGGAAGCAGGAAAAGGAGATTGTATTGACTGTCATGCTTGTGTAGATGTTTGTCCTACTGGAATTGACATTAGAAACGGAACTCAATTAGAATGTGTGAACTGTACAGCATGTATTGATGCCTGTGATCACATTATGGGTAGTATTAATCTACCCAAAGGTTTAATTCGATATGCATCTATAGAAAACATTGAAAAAAAGGAACCTTTTAAGTTTACACCTCGTTTAGTAGCATATAGTGCTGTCTTAGGATTATTAATGTCGGCAATGGTTGTTTTATTGGCTTTAAGGTCTCCCGTAGAGGCTACTATTTTAAGAAGTCAGGGAACTACATTTATGAAGATTGAGGG
Organism: uncultured Flavobacteriales bacterium; assembly: GCA_913057875.1. GTDB lineage: Bacteria > Bacteroidota > Bacteroidia > Flavobacteriales_G > Salibacteraceae > CAJXZP01. Next base: position 832 of record CAJXPI010000131.1, on the reverse strand, counting down.
CGGTAAGTTGCAGAATTTGTACACCTATAAAATTATTAATAAAACTAAAGATGAAAAGCATATCGAGTTTGAAGTAGAGGGGCTTGAAGGAGTAACGATCAACCTAGTGGGAAATCCTCCAGTAGTACCCGCAGGTGGATCGGCAGAAGGTGCTATGTTTGTTGTAATTGATGAGGCAAACGTTACCGATTATAAAACCAAATTGAAAATTAATTTAAAGGATGATAAGAATACTTTAACTACGGTTAAAACAACATTCTTGGGTCCAATCAGATAGGCTTATGAGATTTACTTGGGGACACGCGGCAATAGCTATTCCTGCAACTATTGTAGTTGTTTTTACTACGGTACTAATAATGAGTATGGCAGAGGATAGAAAAACCGAATTGGTTACAGATGATTATTATGCTAAAGAAATTCAATTTCAAGATCAATTAGATCGGGTAAAAAATGCATTGGCATTTGAGACGGATTTTACCTGGGAAAATGAAGGCTCATATTGGGTTTTGGGACTTACGGGTAATTATGATATTGAAGAAATAGAAGGTAGTTTGACTTTATTTAGACCTTCCGATTCTAAGTTGGATTTTGAAATTCCGATGCAATTGGATTCCAATTACCAACAAAGAGTTCCGGCTGCCTTAATGGTAAATGGAAAGTATCAGCTTCAAGTTCTCTGGAAGGTAGGTGATAAAGAATGCTATTTAGAGAAAAATATATTCATACAATAAAGAATTATGGTAGATTGGTGGGCGGCTATATCAATAGGTTTGGTGAGTAGTTTTCACCTGTCTCTTATACACATCTGACGCTGCCGACGATCTACTCTGTG
>CAJXPI010000130.1 GCA_913057875.1 uncultured Flavobacteriales bacterium | reverse complement strand
AGAGACAGTAATAACTACCTTGTGATAACGTAGTTTTGAAATATCTAACGCTTTGGAATCATCTTCGGTACCTACTTTTACCCCAAGAGCTGTGTAGATGTTACGAATTTCTTCGTTTTCGAAAATTTTAAAAGACAGTGCTTTCTCTACGTTCAAAATCTTACCTCTTAACGGCATGATAGCTTGGTTCTCACGGTTACGACCTTGTTTAGCCGTACCACCCGCAGAATCACCCTCAACTAGGAAAATCTCACTTACTTCTGGATCACGAGAAGCACAATCGGCTAGTTTACCCGGCAAGCTATGTCCTGACATCACGTTTTTACGTTGAACCATTTCACGTGCTTTACGTGCGGCATTACGCGCTTGTGCTGCTAAGATTACCTTTTGAACGATGGTTTTGGCATCCTTAGGATTTTCTTCCAAATAGTTGGTTAACATTTCAGAAACGGCCTGAGATACAGGAGCATTAACTTCACGGTTACCTAATTTTGTTTTTGTTTGGCCTTCAAATTGTGGCTCTTGTACTTTTACTGAAATTACAGCCGTTAAACCTTCACGGAAATCATCACCCGCAATATCAAATTTTAACTTCGTTAATAACCCTGATTCGTCCGCATACTTTTTAAGCGTACCTGTAAGTCCACGTCTAAACCCTTGTAGGTGTGTACCCCCTTCATGGGTATTAATGTTATTTACGTACGAGTGTAAGTTTTCAGAATACGAAGTATTGTAAACTAAAGCTACCTCTACTGGAATACCGTTTTTCTCGCCATCCATGTAAATTACATCGTCAATTAATTGCTCACGATTAGAATCTAGGAAAGAAACAAATTCTTTTAACCCTCCTTCACTAAAGAAAGTACTGGAAATGAATTCGTCTTTCTCGTCTTTTTCTCTTTTATCTGTTAAGGTAATGGTAATTCCTTTGTTCAAATACGCTAACTCACGTAAACGATTTTCTAAAGTTTCGAAGTTGTACGTGCGCTCAGCAAAGATTTCAGCATCTGGAGTAAAAGTAACTTTAGTACCAGATATATCTGTCGTACCAATTTCTCTTACATCATATTGAGGAATACCTTTTGAATACTCTTGTTCAAATACTTTTCCGTCTCTGTGTACTTCCGCTTTTAATGCAATAGAAAGAGCATTCACACAAGAAACACCTACACCGTGCAAACCACCAGAAACCTTGTAGGTATCTTTATCAAATTTTCCACCGGCATGTAGTACGGTCATTACAACCTCAAGTGCTGATTTTTTCTCTTTTTCATGGTACCCCGTTGGAATACCACGACCATTATCCACTACTGAAATAGAATTGTCTTCTTCAATGTAAACTTGAATAGAATCACAATGTCCGGCTAAAGCCTCATCAATAGAGTTATCTACCACCTCATAAACGAGATGGTGCAAGCCTCGAACACCTACATCACCAATATACATGGCAGGTCTTTTTCGCACTGCCTCAAGTCCTTCTAGAACCTGGATATTATTCGCTGAATAATTTGTTTTGTCTTCTTTATTTTCGTCACTCATATGAGATATGATTTAGTCAGTTTTTAGCCCATTTTTTTGAGCCAGACACAAAGATAAAGTTACTCGGGTCATATGCTATTTTTTAACCCATTAAAATGATGGCTTTTTCCACAATTTATTAACATACTAAAAGGGTGGGGAACCCTCATAAAATATGGTGTTTGCGCTAAACCACCTATAAACACTCAACTTGTAATAAAACGGGAATAATTTCGCACAAAAAAGGGTGAATTCTAATCGAATTCACCCGCTAATTTTTTGACCTTTAAGGAGTCAGATTATTTACCCCAAAAAGCAATGGTTACACCACCCAAAACATTAAAGCCTTGCACGCGGTAATTACCCCACATTTCGTAATTCTGACCTAAGATGTTATTCGCATCTACAAATGCAGATACTTTCTTCGTAAATCGGTACTCTAAGCCAATATTAAAATCAATGATGGGATCAATTTTTCTGCCATATACGCCATAAGCAAGCTCCACTTGATTAGTATCGCTTGTTTTCATGTATTTGCTATTCATGAACGTGATGGTTGATTTAACCAATATCTTTTCTTGTAGATTATAATTAATCATTAAGTCAGAAGTTAAATCAGGTAAGTTCCATGCTTTAATTTCTCTTTGGGTTTCATACATGTTGTAGTTAATACGCCATAAAGCATTCCACTTGCTAGATCTCTGGTAACCAATTTGAGCCGAAACGTATGCCACATTTACCGTATCGTAAATAGGTTGGTATTCGTTTTCATAATAAGGAGTTGAGCCACTTGGAACCCTATCACTGGTAAAAAGCATCATGTCTTTCATGGCTTTATATCCCCCAGAAATGTTATACGATAAATTAGAAGTCATTAATCCTCTAACCCCTAAATACACATCATAGGCAGTTCGGGTTGTTTTTAATTCTGGATAGCTCACCAAGAATGGGTTTTCTAAACGAATGGAATTAACTGAATTACGTTCAGCTCCACCAGTCACACCTACGTAAGGCACAATTAAGCTACGCACTACATTGTATTTGAATTCTGCTTTTGGGAAGAAAAAGAAACGCGTATCATCTCCATTCTCTAGAGCCATTTTAAATCCAACATCTAAATGCCATTTATCGCCAATAAACTCAATGTCGATAGCTGGTTTTACCAAAAGGTTCCCTTGGTTAGTTGCCGAATCTAATGAAGCACTATTGTAATCTACATCTAGAAATAAATACGCTTTTTCAGTCCCGTAAAACTTAGAAAACTCAGACGTTAATAGGTAGTTGTTTTCTTTCGCACCGTCCGACTTAATAGCCAAATTATGGTACTTGAAGTTGACGTTGTAATTTAATAAACTAGAATCGGTATTGAAGCTACGTAAACCTGCTTGTCCCTGGTATAGCTCGTAGGTTTGACGCGAATTAGGCATCACAAACGATTCTGGTACCTGGCCCGCTACACCATATTTATTGATTTGTGCACGATCAAAAATAAAGCCCGCATTAATGGCATGTTTCTTTAACATTTTCTTTGCGTACAAATCCACGTTTTGTTTAGAAAGCACACTTTCTGGAGCATCCGGTACGCCTCCGTTAGAACCTAAATGGTGGACATCTAATCCCCATTGAAAATCACGAGAACGTAGTGAATTAATATGCAATTCACCATAGTTATTTAAGTAACTACCCATTCCTGCTTTTAAATATGCACGGTATAAACTGTTTAAAGGTTCCCCTTTAATTTTTACCGCATCAATAGTGTCAGGAGTAAACTCGTACTCTTGATCTTGCGGTAGCATTTTATATGTGAAATTGGGAGAGGTTTTCTCCACCGAGTTTAATACCGGTTGATGATTGATTTTTTTGGCATCTTTAATTACCGGTTCGTATTCTCTACGAATGATTACGGTTTCTTCTTTTACTGAGTCAGGACTTGTTGTTTCCTGAGCGCTTAGCGAGGTAGCTAACCCTATGAACCCTACCGCTAAAATGGTCTGCATGTTTACTGACTTATTCATCTTCGTTCGGATTTTCTGGTGATTCATTTTGTTCAATCTCTAATTCTTCTTCCACTTCTTCCTCTTCGTCAAAAATGTTGTCATTGATTTTCTTCGAATCGTTTTCTTCAAATTCTATTTCCTCCACATCAGGTTCGGGTGGGTTTTCAAATCCACTATTCTCCAATTCTACCAAATTCTCTAATTTGGTATTTGCGGTTTGAATGATTTCCTCGTCTCTCTTATAGTTTCCAATTAAAGTTTCTAGTGTAATTCTTGCTTGGAAATAATCTTGCTCAATTACATAGATATCCGATAATAAAATAAACCCTTTAGCTAACCAATCTGGGTAGGTTGGAGTGTGTTGCGCAATAGCGGTAATGGTAGCCTCACATGAATCTAACTTTTCTTGATTAAACTGAATTTCTGCAATTCGGTATAACGATTCTGCTGATTTCTCTTCTTGTGATTGTGCGGTAACTTCTTGGTATAATGAAAAAGCGTTTGCCGTATCTCCCAAAGTATAATAGGCATTCGCCATTCTAAATTTAATCTCACTTTCACGTTTCACATCATCCGTAGAATCGTTCAATAAATACGTTCCTTCATTGATTACTACTAGATGAGAATCTACTTTGATGGCGCTTTTAAATGACCACCAATACACATCAAATAATTCATCAGAATTAATGGTAATTGATTTTAGTTTTTGGAAGTAAGCCAAGGCAAAGTGATATTGTTTTTGCTTGTAGCTCAATTCTGCCGCTCGTTTTAAAGAGGGTTGATAAAACAAAGGATCTTTAGTCACCACATTAAATGCGTAATTAGGCAGAGCACTTTCAAAATCATCTTTCGTGTATTGTGATTCGGCCAAATAGAAATGCGCTTTGTTCGTAAAAATAGGATGCTCAAATTTTCCCAAATACTTTTCAAATAATGGAATAGCCTTGTCTATTTTATGCTCCATATAAAAGTTCTCCGCACTGGTATAAGTTATGGAGTCTAAAGATGCATCCGAAATATCCATAAAGTCTAAAGTAGTAATATAGGCCTCGTAGGCATCAATTTCACCGGTAGATTGGTAAATGCTTTGAATAGTACCCAATGAGCTTTTAGAATCCGCGTAATTAGGATACTCGGTAACTACTTGTTTGAAAGAAGTCAATGCCTCATCGTATTTATTACTGTTGTAATAAATCAGTCCAGTATTTTCTAAAGAACGTTTTCTTAACGGACTATCTTGATTACCATTAATGATTTTTTGGAAGTTGACTAGCGCTTTTTCGGTTTGCCCTTCATCCATGTAGTTTTTTCCTAATCCATATAAAGCTCCATCTACGTACGTTGAATTTGGAAAATCAGTTAAAAGCTTTTCTAAGCTAGCGTTTTGGCCGGCTTCCTTTTTCATCAAGCCTTGCGTTTCTGCGTACTGGAAAAGTGCGTAATCGGCATTTCTTCCACCTTCAGTATATGCTTTTTTATAATACTCCTCGGAAAGCAAATACCCTTTAGAAATAAAGTAACAGTCGCCAGTTCTTAGTAGTGCATCATGTCTACGTGTTGGACTTGCATCCGTATAATTCAAATATTTACGGAACCATTTAGCAGCATTTTGGTAATCTTTATTTTGGTAATACGCATACCCTAACGCGTAGTTTCCAATTTTGAACTCTGGTAATAAAAATGCTCTTGGTTCAAAAATGAACTGGTTGAATTCCGTAATCGCCTCAGGATAGTTTTTCTGACGGTAATATGCTTCACCAATCCAGTACGAACTTTGGGCATTTAAATCTTTGTTTTCTGCTTGTTCTTGCGATTTCTTAAAAGAAGCAATGGCATCGGTATAATTGCTATTTTGAAATTGCTCTACCGCTAAATTGAATTGCAATTTTTGATACACTTCTTTTAAACGTGGATCTAAATCTTTCGTTTTCTCTAAAGAAGCTATGGCGGCACGGTAGTTATTGGTAGACAAATAGATATTCACTAAGTTCTCAAATGCTTCATTTTTCTTAATGGCATTTGGGTACTTTTCCAAGTATTCCATAAAAGCATCAATAGCTTCAGTATATGGGTCGTAAGAAATCTCGTACGATAATTTGGCATAGTTGAGCAAAGACTCTTGCGCTACAATAGCGTTGTATGCCATTTTTGAAGCTTTCAAGAATGCGGTACGAGCGTAGGCTTTGTTTTCGTTTTTCAAATAGCAGTTGGCCAAGTTGTACACCGCTTTTTGCGAGAGTTCGTCATCGGTAGCACTAATTCTAGAAAAATACTTGATGGCACTTTCGTATTCTTCGTTTTGCATTTGCGCATACGCCAATTGAAAGTATTCTTCACGCGTAGGTTGATCGCCTTCTTTAATGTAAAACTGAAGGTAAGGGATGGCTTGGGTAAACTCCTTTTGATTGTAATAGGCATCTCCAACCAATTTAGAAATTTCAGGTTTTCTTTTGGTTTTTGGTGCATCAAGCATAGGAGTAGCGTAGCTAATTAGCGTATCGTACTTTTCTTGCTTGTAGTAGATTTGAGTTACGTAGTAAGGAATAATTACCCCAAACTTTTTATCGTTTCTAATTTTATCAAATCCATGAATGGCCGCTGCATAATTTCCCTCTAGGTAAGAAATGTGTGCGTAGTAATAGTTGGCAGGAACATAATACGGGGAAGGCACATCAATCAACTCATGAAAAAATGGGGCTGCTTTTTCCAATTGCTCTAATTGAAAAAGAGAGTAACCTAATCGGAAGTTGTATTCGTACAATTCGGTATTTGAAAGTTCAAAGGCATCGGTTTTACCAAACCAGTAAACTACTTTTTCCCATTTCTTTTTACGGTAATTGTATTTCCCCAATTGGAAGTACGCACTTTTAACCTTTGGACTTTCTGGGTAGGTAGTCACAAATTCGCGTAATTGAAATTCTGCGTCTTTATTGAATAAATTCAAGGCACAAAGCGCCTTGAAATAGGTGGCATTAACGTAAACTTCAGAGTTTTCGTTACGTATTTCATCTTGCGTTTTTTCAAATGCTCGTAAAGCCGCGCTATACTTTTCCTTTTGAAAAAGATCTAACCCTTCGGTATACCACCTTAGCTCAGAGGTGTATACATTTGTTTCTTGAGCATTTACTAAAATCGTGGACCCCGTAAATAACAAAAATGACAGTGCAAATATTATATTTTTCAAGTTGTGTTTTTTATGCAAGTATTAACCGATAAAATTATGTTCTATTGCCTGTTAGCATTGAAAAAAGTGGGTAGAGTTATTAACGCAATGGTGTTGATGTAGGGGACTCAAAAAATGCAAAAATCAATGGGTGAAAATCAGATTATATCTTTCCATTTTGGCTAAATTTGTGACAAACGCCAAATAAAGTATGTCAGATCACGTAATTGAATTAATAGGAGCTAATATTTATCAAGATAAAACCTTGATTTTGTCGGATGTTAACATCCAAATTGACAAAGGACAATTCTTTTATTTGGTAGGACAAACAGGGAGCGGAAAGAGTTCTTTGTTAAAAACGTTGTATGCAGAATTACCTTTGAAAGAGGGGAGTGGTAAGGTAGCTGGTCATAAACTCAAGAAATTGAAGAGTAGCAAAGTTCCGTTTTTGCGTAGAAAACTGGGAATTGTTTTTCAAGATTTCCAATTACTTTCAGATCGGACGGTAAAAGAGAATATGCTTTTTGTAATGAAAGCTACGGGTTGGACCAAAAAACAAGAAATGGAGGATCGCGTTTCTTTTCTTTTAGAAAAGGTTGGTTTAGCCGAAAAAGGTCCTAAAATGCCTCACGAACTTTCAGGAGGTGAGCAGCAAAGAGTAGCTATTGCTCGAGCATTGATTAATAGTCCAGATATTATCTTAGCAGATGAGCCTACTGGAAATTTAGATAGTGAAACTACCGATAAAATTATTCACCTTTTATCGGATATTAGCATGGGAGGAACTGCGATTCTTATGGCAACTCATGATAAGACCATTATGGAGAAATATAAGTCTAAAACCATTCGTTGTCATGAAGGGAAAGTAACCGTAGAATAATGATTTCGATTTTAATACCGGTATTTGGAGAATCTGTAGATGCGCAATTAGCTAGTTTAGCTAGCGAAGTCAAAGGATTAAATTTTCCGGTAGAAATTATTGTCTGTGATGATGCCAGCGGTAATCCTAAACCTCCGGCATATACCGATTACAAAGGCGTTGAGTTCCGTTTTATTGAGTTAGAAAAGAATTTGGGTAGATCTAAGATTCGAAATTTCTTAGGTAAGGAAGCCAAATATGACCAACTTATTTTTATTGATGCCGAATGTCATCCTATTCAGTCTAAATTTATCAATACCTATCAAATCAAATTTGATGAGGATATTGTTTTGGTAGGAGGACAATTATTTTCGGATGAAATGCCTGAACGCTTAGATTATCAGTTACGCTGGTTTTATGGAACCAAAGTGGAAGCAAGACCATTGAAAGAGCGTGTAAAGTCTCCGTACCGTTCGTTTATGGCAAACAATTTCTCCATTTCAAAATCCTTACTAGCCAAGTATCCTTTTGATGAAGAGCATACAGGTTACGGACATGAAGATACCTTATTTGGATTTCAATTGCGTGAAAATGAGGTGGAAGTAGAGCATATTAAAAATCCAGTACGCCACCAGGTATCAGAAAGTAACGAGCAGTTTTTAAATAAAACAACCGAAGGGATTCACAACTTGGTGCGTTTATATAGAGAAGGTAAATTAGACAATCACGTACGTTTAATTAAAACCTATGAACTGTCTCTTATACACATCTCCGAGCCCACGAGACTCCTGAGCATC
>CAJXPI010000129.1 GCA_913057875.1 uncultured Flavobacteriales bacterium | reverse complement strand
ATGCTCAGGAGTCTCGTGGGCTCGGAGATGTGTATAAGAGACAGCCCAAAATCAAAATCCCATTGCGGTAAATGATACCCTAGCCTTCACTTGGGATGAATTAAATAGAGGTGATGCTGGAGATACAAATTTATTGATGCAACCTCTTTCAGATTTTATACAAAACGACTCTGACCCTAATGGCCATGTATTACGTTTGGTATCGGCTCAATTTCTCAGCACAAATACCCTATCAACCATTCTTTCTATTAACAACATTTTCATGCTAGAATACAGAACTGTTCAACCCTGGCATGGCATGGACACTATTCAATATGTGATCTCAGATTTACAATCGCCTGCTTTATTGGATACAGGTTACATTTTTATCACGGTTTGTCCACCCATTCATGCAATATTAGATGCCAATAACATTAACGCAAGAATAGATGTCTATTCCCTATTTGGGAGTGTTAATAAACCAGGCTTTATGGTTCCGGCAGGAAAAGGAACCTCTACAATTTTTCAAGCCAATCTTTGGATGGCCTCTAAGCTAAATGGAATAGCCTATTCCAGTATCAGAAAATATCGAATGGGTAATAATCCTCATAACGCAAGTAACTCTGGCCCAATTTCCAATAATTCTGGAACACCTTCACAAACTCATTCCAAATGGGAAAAAGTTTGGAAAGTGTATCAACACAATATTGATTTTCATTTAGCTCATTTCTCAGATCCTAACTACCAGGTTTTAGAAAATATTAAATCGTGGCCGGCACACGGAGACACCACTATTGGCGAACCTTTTTACTTAGCTCCATTTTTTGATTCCAATGCCGATGGAATCTACCAACCTTTGGATGGCGACTACCCTAAGATTAAAGGAGACCAAGCCATATTTTTTATATACAATGACGAATATTCGCCACTTATGTTGAATACCATGAAAACCGAAACTCACGTTATGGCATACGCTTTTCAATGTCAAGATTCTGCCGTTCAAAATACCGTTTTTGTGGACTTGAAAACGATAAACCGATCCAACAATAATTTTCAAAACACACGACTGGGTTTGTGGGCAGATTTCGACATTGGTAACTCCATCGATGATTATGTACAGTGCGATGTGTCCCGAAACTTGTTTTTTGGATTCAATGGAGATGCCTTTGATGATGATAACTCCGGAAGGCCCGGTTTTGGTTATCACCCACCGTCTCAGGGCGTTTTGTTGTTAAGAGGACCCAAACAAGATCTTGATGGTCAAGACAATAGAATTGGAGTAGCATCAAATGAATCGGTAAACGGAAATGGGTTTGGCGATGGAGTTATTGATAACGAGTTTTGGGGATTAAACGGTTTCACCTACTTTAATAATGATGGCTCCGTAACAGGATCCCCTGTGAATGATCAAGATTATTTGAATTACCTATCTGGGTATTGGAAAGATGGAACACATATGGTTCATGGAGGTGCAGGACATCAAAACAGTACAACGGCCACAACTATTGAAACTACATTTATGTTTCCCGGACAGTCTGACCCACTATTCTTTGGATCTTCCGGGGTAGCTACTAACACATGGACTGAGTTTAGCGCTGGCAACACTCCACAAGATAGGCGCGGATTAGGAGCCACTGGCCCAGTAACTTTTGCTCCCAACGACACTATTGAGCTTACCTACGCTTTTGTTTTTGGAAGAGATTATGTAAACACAGGCGCTCAAGCTGGCGTTGACAATATGTTAGAGCGTGTAGATTCAATACAGAGCTACTACAACCAAGGAATTTTAGCTCCATGTGGGTTTCCAACAACAGTGAACGAATCTACAATACAAGCTAATAGCTTTTTAGTTTATCCAAATCCTACTGCAGACGTTCTTAACATTAAACAAAAAGCATCTACAGAGGTATCCCTAACCATATATGATGTTACTGGAAAAGTCCTATTTCAATCTCAATTTAATAACCCGCAAATTCAAATAAGTACGAAACATTTACCCAAAGGGATGTATTTTCTAAAGATTGCTAACCAGAATAAACAAGAGATCAAACCATTTATTAAAGAATAAATCTTAAAATGCGTTAAAGGAAATAATTAATGATAAAAAATGGAGTTTATGGGCTATAATTTTAGTTTTGACTCTCAATTTTTTATTCATGAATTTACCAAAAAAAGTAATCATTGGAGACATCACCATTCGTGATGGGTTTCAGCACGAAGAACATTTTATTCCTACCGAATCAAAAATTTGGTTAGGAAAAAAACTTATTGAATGCGGGTTCGGTTCTTTAGAAGTAACAAATATGGGCAACCCAAAAGGAATGCCGCAGTTTAAAGATGCTGATGAAGTACTTAAAGGAATTAGGAAATCTAGAACTGGGTTTGACGGTGCTGGTAATACTAAGTTAACCGCGGTTACTATTCGTGAAAGAGCTATTGAACGAGCAATCCAGGCAAAGCTTGATGGTTATGGTCCGGATAGAATATTATTAATGGTATCTACTAGCGAAGCTCACCATAAGGTAAATTCAGGGCTTTCACTTTCAGATTACTGGAAAATGGCCGAGAAATACATTCCCTTGGCTAGAGAAGCAGGAATGGAAGTATGTGGAACGGTAAGTACAATATGGGGATGCCCATTAACAGGACCAACCGATATGAATCTTGCTATTGATTACACCCAGCGATGGCTAGATATTGGAGCAACGGATATTGAACATGCGGATCATGATGGATCCGGAACTCCCGTAAGTATATACCAGTATTTCTCAATGTTATTAGATCGTATTCCTGATCCAAGTAAACATATTGTTCACTTACACACTACTAGAGGTTGGGGATTAGCAAACGCGCTTGCTGCTTTGCAAGCAGGGATGACACACTTTGAGAGCACTTTAGGAGGAATTGGTGGTCAGCCTGCAAATTTCATGGATGGGGTTCCAGTAGCAGGTACAGGAAAATATTACATCCAAGACCCCAATATTTCTGGTTTAATAAGTACCGAAGATTTTGTGGTAATGTTAGATGAAATGGGAATTGAAACAAACCTAAATGTAGACAAAGTATTAGAAACGGGGCAAATGGTTGAACGAATTGTGGGTCGAAAACTCCGATCGGAGTCTATTAATAGCGGAAGAATTCCTGCAGGATTAAAATCAAAATAAAAGGCATAAAAAAAGCCTTTCATTTCTGAAAGGCTTTTAAAAGTTATATCCCTATTATTTTTTAGCCATTTGAACATCAGAGTAAGAAACTTCTTGAACAACCTCACCATTCTGATAGAATGACCAAGTTCCAGTTTTCTTACTTTCCTTAAAAAAACCAATGGCTAATAACTCCGAGTTTGAATTGTATGTTTTCCATTTGCCGGTTAACTTATCGTTTTCAAAAAATCCAGTTTCGTTAACTGTTCCATCTTCAAAAAAGTAAGTTGCCTCAATTAAATCAGCGTTCACTTCAACAAATTGTGCCTTCAAATTTCCGCCTGCGTAAAATTCTTCCTTCACTACTTCTTTATCTTGTGCGCTTAATCCCATTCCTACAAATGCGAAAACTAATGCTAAAACTAACTTTTTCATAACTCTTTGTTTTTGTTCCATACAAAGATAAGGGATTAACCTAATATTATCCCAATGTTATGTCTATGTTAACTTAAGATCGTTTGTTTGAGTTTAAATATTTGTTTATTAGTCACTTATGCTCGTTAACATAGGCGTAACATTGAGAATTTCAGACCTTCACAAAAAACTTAACATTGGAATTTGTCCATTTCGAGGTCGATTTCCAGTCCTTTCTTGCTTATCACCAAACTTCTTAATAGTACCTCATAACTATGAAAATTGCCGTATTTTCGCGGCCAATGAGTCATATGAAAAACATCCGTAATTTTTGCATTATTGCACACATTGATCATGGTAAAAGTACCTTGGCCGATAGACTATTGCAACATACAAATACCATATCTGATAGAGAGTCGCAAGACCAACTATTGGATGATATGGATTTAGAAAGAGAAAGAGGGATCACCATTAAGTCGCACGCCATTCAAATGGAATACGAGCATAAAGGTGAAAAGTTTATTTTGAATCTAATTGATACTCCGGGACACGTAGATTTTTCTTACGAAGTTTCAAGATCAATAGCAGCCTGTGAAGGAGCATTACTTATTGTGGATGCCACTCAAGGTATTCAAGCGCAAACTATATCTAACTTGTACCTAGCGTTAGAGAATGAATTAGAAATCATTCCTATTCTAAACAAAATGGATTTACCTAGTGCGGATCCGGAAGACGTTAGTGATCAAATTATTGACTTAATTGATTGTGAATACGAGGATATCATTCCTGCCAGTGGTAAAACGGGTTTGGGAGTTGATAAAATATTAGAAGCAATTATTAATAAATGTCCGGCACCAACTGGAGATGTAGACGCTCCGTTACAGGCCATGGTTTTTGATTCTGTGTATAATTCCTTTAGAGGAATTATTGGTTACGTTCGTATTTTTAACGGTTCGCTTAAAAAACGAGACCTTGTGAAATTTGTGAATACGGATAAAGAGTATTATGCTGATGAAATTGGGGTTTTAAAATTAAATCAAGAACCCAGAGATACCCTTTCTGCTGGTGATGTAGGATACATCATTTCGGGTATTAAAGTGGCTAAAGAGCTAAAGGTAGGTGATACCATCACCTTGGCCAATAACCCTTGTGAGGCAGTTCAAGGATTTGAGGATGTTAAACCAATGGTCTTTGCAGGAGTTTATCCGGTAGAGAATGACGATTACGAAGATCTTCGTGACGCTATGGAAAAGCTGCAGTTAAATGATGCTTCATTAACCTTTGAACCTGAAACATCAGCAGCTTTAGGATTTGGATTTAGATGTGGTTTCTTAGGTATGCTTCACATGGAGATTATCCAGGAGCGTTTAGAACGTGAACATAATCAAACTGTCATTACCACTGTCCCCAATGTATCTTACATTGCCCATACACGTAAGGAAGGAGCCTTCACGGTAATGAATCCATCAGAATTTCCTGATCCTTCATTACTGGAATATGTGGAAGAACCTTACATCTCTGCTCAAATTATTACCAAGTCAGAGTTCATTGGGTCTATTATGACTTTGTGTATTGAAAAACGTGGAATGCTTCAAAGTCAAAACTATTTGACTACCGATAGAGTAGAAATTATTTTCCATATGCCTCTTGGTGAGATTGTATTTGATTTCTATGATAGACTTAAAACCGTTTCTAAAGGATATGCATCTTTTGATTATCATCCAATAGGGTATCAAAAGTCAAACTTGGTTAAATTAGATATCTTATTAAATGGTGATAATGTAGATGCTCTATCTGCCTTAATTCATAGAGACAACGCATACACTTTAGGTAAAAAGATTTGCTCAAAGTTAAGAGAGCTTATTCCTCGACAGCAATTTGATATTGCCATACAATCAGCCATTGGAGCGAAGATTATCTCCAGAGAGACAGTAAAAGCAGTTAGAAAGGATGTTACGGCTAAATGTTATGGGGGTGATATTTCTAGAAAGCGTAAGTTACTAGAAAAACAAAAGAAAGGTAAAAAGAGAATGCGTCAAGTAGGAAACGTTGAGATTCCTCAAGCTGCATTTATGGCCGTTTTAAAATTAGATTAAAACTCCACTAAAAATGGAAAACGAAAAAGGCGAGATATTTAAATATCTCGCCTTTTTTAATGCTTTTAATTTTGCGCTTAGTTAATCAATGGCATTTCCTCTAGTCCTAAGATTTCACCTGAGTCAGAATCATATACGAAAACCATAATGTCAATATTTTCAGGTACCCAGTTCTCATTAATTCCACTAATTAAGAATTCATTTGGATCGGTAATATCAACAACCTCACCTGCTGCTGGATTAACAAAAATAGTTTTACCAGAACCATCGCCAGGAAAACCATCTCTTAGTACGTGGTTATGTTCATAATCTGGAACATAAGAATCAGACAACCGATTATCTGTTTGTGGCGAAATAATTTTGTTTTCCAGTACATAAGCAACTAAAGCTATGTTTCCAGTAACATTTTGCAAAGCTTCTACTTTATACTGTATACGTATGGTTCTATTACCTACCTCATTATTGTAGGTATTTTTAAGATACAACTTAAAACGTGGAGCCATATAGGTTGGATTAGCAATTAATCCAGCAACAGTTGAAGACCATTGTTGGTAAGGGATTTTAATGGCGCCACCAATATCGGAACGATTTAACATCCCACCAGGAAAGGCAGAAAACTGATACGCAATTCGAAGTTTTTCACCCGTTTCCGTTTCAAAATCTGTTGGAAATTTATCATCCGTAGAAGAAAAAGAACCAGAATTATGAATAGAAACCACAAAGAAATCTTCTGGATAAGTATTATGAATATCCTTTGCAATATCCTGTCCCTCTGGACAGTTTGGACACTTATGCCCCGTAAATTCCTCTAAAAGTATTCTACGCTTAGTAACCGTAGTATCGTTATACACCGGGTCCAAATCAAAATCTGGATCCCATCCATAATCAATTTGAGGCCCGTAAGGTTCTGTAACCACATCACATGCGGTTACCCCTAATAATCCCAAAACAAAAATTCCTGCTATTTTTTTCATATTCCTTTGGTATTAAAACGTACTCGTTAATGTTAACTTCACCCCATTTGAGGCAGGTACCACACGACAAATTCCTCCTACACAGAATAGACCTTCTCTTTGACGGCCATAACTCAGCATTATTCGGTTCGCTTTTTCTGTATATCCTACACCAGCCGTAAAATAATGAATTCGCTTCACCTCATCTTTATTCCCAAAATTATACTGGTCTAATAAGGAAAACGTCCAATGTGGAGAAACCGTATACTCCGCAACTGCCGCTGCCCAATTTCCATCATGTTGCTCCGTTAACAGAATCTGGCCTTCCATTCGAAGCGTGTGCTTTCTGTTAAATTTGTACTTTCCTTCTGCTATAACCACATTGGCAAAGATATCTTTACCCCTGTATTCTGGTTTACCTTGCAATTGTGCAATGTTATAAAATAGGTTTTGGTAAGTTAATTTCATTTCAAAATGCTTGTTGAATTTACGTACAATTTTAATATTGAAATCTTGCCACAAACGCATGCTCCCCAAGCTAAACAAATCAGCATTATAGCCTAAACGAGTAGAGTTCATATCATTCAGGTTAGTAGTATCCACATCGTTCGCCATTGAAAGATTCACAAAGAAAGTAGTTCCATATTTACCTCCAAGCTTTGACCCCCGCTTCAATTTGAAAACTGCATCCACTTGAAATGCCATTTCATTTTGCAGCTGCGTAGCATATGGATAAAGCGTAGACATCAACAAATAACTGTGCGGTTTAGTTAAAGAGGGAACAAAATTGATATACTCTTCTACAAACTGGCTCGAATTATTTCGATCACTTCGGTAAGACATATTTATCAATGTATGCCCTGTCAAATTGATACCAAATCCTCGTCTAGCATATCCAATACCCGCTTCTAAAGACTGACCGTTACGGTAAATATATTGGTTATCAGCAGATGGATCATTATACTTAAAAGCATACTCACCAAAAACAAATAAACCTTTTCTTGACACCTTAATTCTACCATCTATAAGCATTACATTTTCAGGTAAAATCAAATCCGGATTATTATCCTCTTGATATTTTGAGACCACACTACCACCAAATTGTAATTTAGTAGGGTTATCACCCATACTTTTTACCAATTCATTTAATTGAATTTGGAAGTCTGCACCTCTCACAATACCCGCACTCTGTTCAAAGTAGTTTCTTTGGGTACCAATGAGGGCTTTAATAGCTAATCCATTATTGGTATATTTTACTCTAAATCCATCAATAGAGTTATCAACCCCTAAGGTAGGTTCAAAATAACTTCTTAACGCAAATCCATTTCCAAACTGCTCGTAAAAATTACCTGCCGTAAAGTCAAAATTTCCTAAAGTGTAACCAGCGTATCTGTATGGAATTCCATTACCCTTATACTCCGGGCTATAGCCTAGCATCGCATTCTGGTAACTTTCATAGCGTAAACCAGCTCTAAAATTTCCTCTCGTATAATTAAGATTTAAAAAACCATTAAATAATACTTGCTCCGGAACTGGAGGAGCTCCAATCAAACTATCGTCACGATAATATTGTGCTCCTAAATCAAAATTTCCGTGAATTTCTCCTAGGTCCTTGTTGCTCAAATCAATGTTTTGCGCAACTACTTGTTGACCAAAGCAGCTTCCTATAAAAAGGGCTAGTGCAATCCGTTTTAACCTCATCTTCTCTTTGTGTAGCCCTTTAGATATCCTCACCGCTAGCTACCTTAGTAACTAACTCGAAAAGCTCTTCCTCATCGCCAGGGTTATACCCATTATGTTGCCAAACAACTTTACCTTCACCATTTAACAGGAAGGTATGAGGTCTGTCTCTTATACACATCTGACGCTGCCGACGATCTACTCTGTGTA
>CAJXPI010000128.1 GCA_913057875.1 uncultured Flavobacteriales bacterium | reverse complement strand
CGAGATGCTCAGGAGTCTCGTGGGCTCGGAGATGTGTATAAGAGACAGGGGTAAGACCTTGATTTTGGTATTGTTTGGCTACAGAAACCACAAAACGCAGATTTGCTCTGGTCATTTTGTCAAGGGCTTCTTTATCGCCTGCACGAATCAATTGCGCTAATTCTACTTCTTCTTCAGCCGTTATTAAGCTTAAGCGTCCAATTTCTTGAAGATATTTCTCCAAAGAGGCCGTTTCACGATTCGTGATTTGTTTCGTTATACGTAGTTGTCTCATAGTTGGTACTTTAAGTTTTTCTCTATAAGGATCAAGAAGCTGATTGAGTTGGTATCAAGTTGTAAACCCTGTACATACCAATGTCTAATACCGTATACGAAAAAAGCCACCAAGGGGTTTGGTGGCTTTCAAAAAAAAATATATAAAAGTGCTAATTAATCCTTCTTAGGCTTGTCTAGCAACACTTTACGAGATAGTCTTAACTTTCCAGTTTTAGGATCCATTCCAATTAATTTCACCTCAATCTCTTGTCCCACTTCTAAATGGTCTTCTGCTTTTTCTACTCTTTCCCAAGCAATCTCAGAAATGTGTAGTAAACCATCTTTACCTGGAATAATTTCAACAAATGCTCCGTATGCAGCAACCGCTTTTACTTTTCCTTTATAGATTTCTCCTACTTCAGGAACTGCAACGATTCCTTTAATACGACCCATTGCCGCATTTAAAGATTCTGCATTACTTGCAAATACTTCAACTACACCTGCGTTATTTACTTCTTCAATAACAATAGTAGTTTCTGTTTCTGCTTGAATTTCTTGAATAATCTTTCCTCCTGGTCCAATTACTGCTCCAATCATATCTTTCGGGATAGTGATTGATTCAATTCTTGGTGCATTTGGTTTTAACTCTTCGTTTCCTGATGTTAAGGTCTTAGCCATTTCATCAGCAATATGTAAACGACCTGCTTTGGCTTGTTCTAAAGCTTTCTTTAAAACTTCCATTTTTAGTCCGTCTACTTTGATGTCCATTTGACAAGCAGTAATACCATCGGCAGTACCGGTGATTTTAAAGTCCATGTCACCTAAAGCATCCTCATCTCCTAAGATATCAGAAAGTACCGCCCAGTTATCATCAGATCCGTAAATAAGACCCATTGCAATACCTGAAACTGGTTTCTTCATTTTTACACCGGCATCCATTAATGCTAAAGATCCAGCACATACCGTAGCCATAGAAGAAGAACCGTTAGATTCTAAAATATCAGAAACCACTCTAATAGTATAAGGAAAGTTATCTGGCACCATTCCTTCTAAAGCTCTTTGAGCTAAGTTACCGTGTCCAATCTCTCTTCTACTTACACTTCTAATTGGTCTTGCCTCACCTGTTGAGAAAGGAGGGAAGTTATAGTGTAACATGAATTTTTGTGTTCCTTTCATGAAAGCACCATCCACGTTTTGTGCATCTAACTTAGTACCTAAAGTAACCGAAGTTAAAGATTGAGTTTCACCACGTGTAAATACGGCAGAACCATGAGTTCCTGGTAAATAACCTACTTCACTCCAAATTTGACGTACATCAGTAGTGGAACGACCATCTAAACGAGATCCTTTTTCAAGAACTACATTTCTAACGGCTTTCTTCATTACTGTTTTAAAGTATTGGTTAATCATGAAGTTGTTTTCTGCAACGTACTCCTCGCCTAAACCTTCTTTAATTTCGTCTTTGATCGCTTTAAACGCAGCACTTCTTTCTTCTTTAGCAGAAGCTACAGATGCAATTGCATATAATTTATCGTATGCTTTTACTTCGATGTCTTTCAATAAATCTTCATCAGATTTTTCGTGACAGTACTCTCTTTTTTCCGCAGCACTTGGCACCTGGGCAGCTAATGCTACTTGAGCCTCACATTGAATCTTGATCGCTTCATGAGCAGCAGCAATGGCTTCGATCATTTCGTCTTCCGAAATTTCTTCCATTTCACCTTCTACCATCATGATGTTTTCTGCAGTACCTGCTACCATCATATCGATATCGGCTTGTTCTAACTCAACGTTCGTTGGGTTAATTACCATTTTACCATTAATTCTAGCTACACGTACTTCTGATACTGGACCTGCGAAAGGAATATCAGAAACTGCAATTGCAGCAGAAGCAGCCAAACATGCTAATGCATCTGGCATGGTTTTTAAATCAGAAGATATAAGTTGAACAAATACCTGCGTATTTGCGTGAAAATCTGAAGGGAATAATGGACGTAAAGCACGGTCAATTAAACGAGCAGTTAATATTTCACTCTCTGAAGGACGCGCTTCTCTTTTGAAGAACCCACCTGGAAATGATCCAGTAGCTGGATATTTCTCACGGTACTCTACCGTTAACGGTAAAAAATCCATATCATCTTTTGCTTCTTTGTCACTTACTATAGTGGCTAAAAGCATGGTATCACCTTGACGAACAACAACAGAACCATCTGCTTGTTTTGCCAATTTACCTGTTTCCAAAACGATTTCATTTCCGGCCGTTTCAAACCGTTGTTCAATAGCTTTCATATTGTATCTAATTGCGGGCACTAACCCAGTGTTTATAATAGCACGCCCAACTTAGGCGATTTTTGTTTGCTTCTTCTAAAGGAAAAGTATGGAGATAAAAAAAGGCAATTGAAAATCAACTGCCTTTTTAAATTTTTTACTTTCTTAATCCAAGCTCTTTTACGATAGCTCTGTAACGAAGAATGTCAATTTTAATTAAGTAATCTAAAAGAGATCTTCTTTTACCTACTAAATTCATTAACGCTCTTTGCGTGTTGTAATCTTTTCTGTTTTTCTTCAAGTGCTCTGTTAAGTGAGCAATTCTGAATGTAAACATTGCGATTTGAGCTTCAGTTGAACCAGTGTTTGAATCTGATCCTCCGTGCTTCTTAAAAAATTCTTTTTTCTTTTCAGCTGATAAATACATGCCAATATTGTTTTTAATGATTTTTATGTATCGAAAAATTCGAGCGGCAAATATAGCACTTATAACTATACAATTGACCGATTCTAATTTTTAAATAATGTTAGAACTTGCGTCAATTTATTTTTCAAATCTCTACGGTCAACAATAAAGTCGATAAACCCTTTTTCTAATAAGAATTCAGAGGTTTGAAAGCCTTCTGGTAAGTCTCTACCAATAGTTTCTTTAATAACACGTGGACCCGCAAAACCAATCAGAGCGTTTGGCTCTGCAATGTTAATATCGCCAAGCATGGCATAAGAGGCAGTAATACCTCCGGTAGTTGGATCGGTTAATAAAGAAATGTACGGTAATTCAGCTTTAGCCAACAAAGAAAGCTTGGCCGAAGTTTTTGCCATTTGCATTAAAGAAAAAGCCGCTTCCATCATACGAGCACCTCCTGATTTTGAGATAATCATAAATGGGTGCTTATTTTCAATAGCGTAATCTATAGCTCTCGCAATTTTTTCACCTACTACAGATCCCATAGAACCTCCAATAAAAGCAAAATCCATTGCTGCAACTACTAAGTCTTCACCGTTCACTTTTCCATGAGCGGTACGAATAGCATCTTTTAAACCCGTTTTCTTTTGAGCTGCTTTATAACGATCCGTATACTTTTTAGTATCTTCAAATTTCAATGGGTCACCCGATTGTAAATCTTCGTTTAGCTCTTTGTATTCGTCCTTATCAAAAAGAATATGAAAATATTCTTCTGAGCCAATACGTTTATGGTAATCGTCTGCAGGAACTACATAGTTGTTTTCTTTCAACTCGTTTGTTTCTACTACGTTTCCAGCCGGACTTTTAAACCAAAGTCCATCTGGAGTTTCTTTTTTCTCTTTCGTTGGGGTGGTAATCCCCTGTTTCATTCGTTTAAACCAACTGCTCATACGGTATGAATTTTAGTTCAACAATAAAAAGTATTATGCGATGGTTACATCATCACATAAATATACATCTTGCACCGACTGGATAATTTGAATACCCTCGTCCATTGGCTTTTGGAAAGCTTTACGTCCTAAAATTAATCCAGAACCACCTGCTCTTTTGTTAATTACCGCAGTTTCAACAGCTTCAGCCATATCACTAGCACCACCAGAAGCTCCCCCAGAGTTAATTAAACCACGTAACCCCATGTAAGTGTTAGCTAATTGGTAACGACATAAATCAATAGGATGATCTGTAGTCATTTTGCTGTACACATCTGGATGCGTCTTTCCTACGTTAATAGCGTTATATCCGCCATTGTTAGTCGGTAATTTTTGCTTAATAATATCGGCTCCAATGGTTACTCCAATATGGTTTGCTTGACCTGTTAAATCAGCTGCAGTATGGTAGTCAGTGCCATCTGCTTTGAAACCAGGGTTTCTTAAATAGCACCATAAAATGGTTGCCATTCCCAATTCGTGGGCTCTTTCAAATGCTCTTGAAACTTCTTGAATTTGACGTTCTGATTCTTCCGAACCAAAGTAAATGGTTGCGCCTATGGCAGTAGCTCCCATTTCCCATGCACGGTCTACAGATCCAAACATGATTTGGTTGAAAGTACTTGGGTAGGTCATCAATTCGTTGTGATTGATTTTTACTACAAATGGAATTTTATGTGCATATTTTCTAGCTTGAGATGCTAATACATCATATGTAGACGCAACGGCATTACATCCAGAGTTAATCGCTAACTCCACAATGTTTTTTGGATCAAAATACATCGGGTTTGGCGCAAATGACGCAGCTGCTGAATGTTCAATACCTTGATCAACGGGCAAAATAGATAGGTATCCTGTACCACCTAATCTACCATGTCCATATAATGCTTGTAAGCTTTTTAAAACTTGTGGGCTACGGTCTGAATCACCAAAAGAAGTGGTTACAAAATCCGGATTTGGTAAGTGTAAATTTTCCTTCGGAATAGCTGTCGCTGTGTGGTTTAATAAAGAATCTGCTTTATCTCCTAATAATTGACCAATTTTATTAATGTCAGACATATTTAAATGTTTTGGATTTCTCAATTTTATAATCCGCAAATCTAATGAAATATTGGACTAAAAGGATGTTTTTTTTTGAAATTAGAATGGATATCCAATACCTAAGTTAAATGTATTGGATTGGTAATCGTAAGGTACCGTTCTATCCGGATTCTGATCATTTGGCGCGGGTATGGTTAAATTATTACGGTATTCGCCATTGGTGAAGATGAAACGGTTACCTTCGGCTAGTGAGGGATCATAAATTTTGAATCCCCAATCAAATCGGACCAATAAGAAACCAAAATTAAATCGAACCCCCGGGCCTGCCGAAAGAGCCATTTCTTTATAAAATCGGTCTATATCAAAATGGGCATTTGGTCGGGTGGTATCTTCATCTTTCAACCAAATATTTCCAATATCCGCAAAAATGGCACCTTCCATGGATTTGATAATGTGAAAACGGTACTCTGCACTTAATTGAATCTTAATATCTGCTACTTGATCTACACCGGTTTTAGATTCATTGTCATAACTTAATGAACCGGGACCCAACGTACGTGCACGCCAGCCTCTATTTCCATTTGCTCCACCGCCATAAAAACTTCGGTCATAAGGAAGTGATTTGGCATTACCATATGGAATTCCAATTCCTCCCATAACTTTATAGGCCATGGATTGGTTTCTGTTTATTCTTCGGGTTAAATGCCACTCATTTGAAATTTTAAAGAACTGGGCATATCTTATGCCTGCCACCGTGTGATATTCATCGGTAACCTTTCCTGTAGAATCGGTTTCTTGCACAAAGGTGTTTACTGGATTAAATAAGTTAAGAATGTTACCTGCCAGCTCAAATTGGGCTCGATTCAAAACAAAAGATTTTTGTTTTAAATTTTCTCGATTAGTCCACGTTTCAATTAGTCGCGTACCTGCAATAAATTGATTGCTATAGGTGGCATCTAATAATGGGTTATTTAATTCTTCTAATCTTTGGGTAAAAGCATCATCTTTTATGATGTCAATGTAACTTATATCTACAGGGTACCACAAAATTTCATTGGTGTTTTTCTTTTTCCTGCTCGCAAAAAGCCCCATAGAGGTGTTGATTAATCCTCGTGTGAAATCAGGTCTGGTTTGGTAATTTATTACAAAATTAACGCTGGTTTTAGGGCGGTTAAAAGATTTTAATATAGAAGATTGCCATCGTTTAGGTAAAACCAATTTTTGAAAAATTAGGGAGGTCTCTCCTCCTAACTCTAGGGTGTTAAATAGCCCTTGTTTTGTGGTTTCATCCGAGGTGTTGGTTTGTTGCGCTTCTGCCCCTCCTTTTATTCGAATTCTAAATGCTTCAGCGCCCCCAAAAATATTGCGATGTTGATATGTGAGATAGCCTGAAAACCCAAGGTTTCCATCTGAATGGGTTCCTTCCAATTCTGTTCCAACCGATTGTGATGCTAAGGGAGTCATCAAAATGCTGCAATCCAACACATTAGAGTCCAGGTGGTTAGGTATGAATCCGATGTTGATATAGCTAAAGTTGTTTAGCCCAGAGATACGCGAGTAGGTACGTTCTTGGGCGTTTTGAGAATAGGTATCTCCTCTGGCAAAGAATAGCTTATTTACAAAGGTGTAAGGCTTGTATTTTAGGCGCGATAAATTGATGTAAACCAAATCTTCAAAGTGAATGGAATCTTCTGGGTAATCTTTGTAATTTGGATCAAAACTGGTGTTTAAGGTAATCTCTCCAATTTCGTACCTTTTATGAAAGGTAACTACCGCAGTATCTGAATTTGGGTCAATTACACTGGGGTTTTTAATGATGGTTTTTAAATTAACTAGGTTTCCATCCAAACTACTATCCACTTCAAAAACAATGTTTTCTTTCGAAAAATAAAAATAGCCTTGGTTTCTCATGGCCGTGGTAAAACGTGCACGCTCTTGGTCAATTACATCCGTATCATATGCATCTCCTTTATGAAACTTCGACAATTCATTGGCTTCCTTTATTGCTTCGGTAAGTTTTGGGTCGTCTATGGCTAGTGTGATCTTATTCCAAGTATATTGTGGCCCAGGGTCTGCAGTATAGATGACGGTAATTTTAGTGCTATCTGAATTGTATTTAAAGTCGGAGTAGATTTTGTTTTTAAAATACCCTTTGTTAAATAACATTTTTTCAAACTGAACAATGGTTTGGTTTACCGCATTTTCACTATATATCACTGGTGGTTCACCCGATTCCATCATCCTTTTTCCAAAGGCGGGTTTAATCTCTTTGGGACTTTTACCTTTAGCAATTCTGTTTTGATTCTTGATTTCGTGCTTCGCCCGTTTAATCTCATTTTTTTCTTCGGCCCTATCTGGATTAAATGAAAGATATTGCTGCATCTTATACTTTACAATCCAAAGTGATTTGCTATTGGCTCTTTGACGAATGAAAGGTGTGAATTCTTCTTGTTCTGCAATTTTTGGGGCAATATTAATTTTATTGGCACGCAAATAGACCTCCCCGTCAGAGATATGTTTGGTAGCGTTACACCCCCATAGCATAAAGCCAAGAATGACAAAAACATATATTTTTCGAATTAGCAACTTCAATGCGGTAGATTGGTATTTTTGCAAATCTATAAATATACGGGTCAGAAGGAAATGATAACGAAGAATCAAATTAAATATATCAAAGATTTATCACGAAAAGCCATTCGTTGGAAGGAAAGAAAGTTTGTGGTTGAAGGGGAAAAGTTAGTTTCTGAACTGCTACAGAGCGAGGTAGCTATTGATGAAATTTACGCGTTAGCAGGGTGGAAAGAGGCCCACCCCAATTTACCATGTACAGAGATTTCTGAAAAAGACTTGAGCCGCATTTCTCAGTTGAAAACACCCAATAAAGTACTAGCAGTCGTTTACATGTTTGAAGATGAGTTAAACGATGACCGTTCTAACGGACTCACTTTGTTTTTAGACCGAATTAATGACCCGGGAAATTTGGGAACCATCATTAGAATGGCTGATTGGTTTGGGGTGAATAAAATTGTGTGTAGCGAAAACTCCGTAGATGTATATAACCCAAAGGTAATTCAAAGTAGTATGGGGTCGGTGTATCGTATTCCTGTGTTTTATGTAAACCCTGAAGAATACTTCTTAAATTATAAAAAGCAGTTTCCTAAAAATCCTATTGTTGGTGCGGCCATGGAGGGAGAGCCTCTGGCGGAAGCTAAGTTGCCGAAAGAAGGATTATTGGTTATGGGCAGTGAGTCTCACGGAATTAACCAGGAGGTACAAGCACATTTAACCCAAACCGTAACTATTCCTAATTTGGGTCAAGCGGAATCGCTAAATGTGGCGGTGGCTACTGGAATTATTCTATGGGAGTGGACCCGCTAAAGGTTAAGCTGACAGTTTTACGCTAAGATCGCAAAGATGAGGTTTGGTGTTATTAATACTTGTGTTGGTCTTCTAAAGGAGCAAGAAAACCTCATCTATTTGAAATTAGGGTTACGGACATAAGTTGCTTGATGCCAACTTAGGTTACATCATGGTTTGTCTTTCTTCTACATAGATAAATGTTACTTTTTTAAGGGTGAAATTAGGTGGGGTATAGAAAAGTAAACCGGTAACTAACCCTTTGCAATCTCTTTAGAAAAAAAGGCTATTCATTGTAAAAAATATTCATAACAATAGCATGTGGAAGCGTTATCACGGAAATGATAACCACAGAAAGAAAGGGCATCGATAAATCGATAAAACCGAAATAGGAAGAACCTAAAAGCAAAACACTAAAAACAATACTTATTATCGAATAGGGAAGTAGAATCTTAAAACTGTCTCTTATGCACATCTGACGCTGCCGACG
>CAJXPI010000127.1 GCA_913057875.1 uncultured Flavobacteriales bacterium | reverse complement strand
GATCTACACAGAGTAGATCGTCGGCAGCGTCAGATGTGTATAAGAGACAGATCCCGATCACAACGAAATTCAAATTTTACCGAATGGCGTAGATTTTGAAACGTTTAAACCCGATTCCAGTATGGAAAAGATTTACGATCTTGCTTTTACAGGAAACATGAGCTACCCGCCAAACGTTAAGGCGGCTCATTTTTTAGCTACAGAAATTATCCCGCTTTTAATCCAACACAAACCGAACATCAAACTGGTTATTGCTGGTGCTGACCCTCATTCTTCTGTTAAAAGATTGGCATCAAAAAATGTAATTGTTACGGGATGGTTAGATCAAATAACAGATGCTTATAACCAATCGAAAATTTTTATTGCACCGATGCAAATTGGTACGGGAATGCAAAACAAGATTTTGGAAGCTATGGCCATGCAAATTCCTTGCATCACCTCTCCATTAGCCGGAGACGCTATTGGAGCAACCCACGATGCAAATATTTTGATTGCTGAAAACGCCTCTGAATTTGCGAACTTATGTTTGGATTTACTTCAATCTGAAAAAAAATATTCCATGCTTAAAACAAATGCTTTTAATTGGGTAAAGTCCCAATATGACTGGAACATCAATGGAGCTCCACTTCTTGAAATGGTGTCTTCCTAGGGTCTTAAAACCCAGAAAACAAATAAAATGACAACCCCAACTGCCTTTTCTACGTCTATAAAGAAAAGTACGAGAAGATTTCCTTTTGTTTTATTCCTTGCTCAGAAATACGATGAAGTTTTCTCGTTTCTTTTTTATTAAAAAACTCCAAACTTATACTCATCCATTCTTTTTAACGGCTTAGTTTCATCCAACATTTCGCTAATCGTTTGTTCCAAAAATATTTCAAACGCCTCAAAATCATCCCTTTCAAATTCTGCATTCTTATCAATGGAAGCTCTCAAAAGTTCCAATTTAGTGCTTCTTAAAGTATAGATGCCAGATACTGTTTTATCGGAATTTAATTCTTTATGCACCAACCAAGCATACATCATTAGTTGTATAAATTTAGGCTTATACTTATGGTCTATTAAATCATCCCAATGTTTAATAGAGATATCCGCGTTTTTTACCGAACCTGATTTATAGTCAATTACCGTATAAACGCCACTTCTCAGCTCAATTCTATCCGCCTTCCCTCCTATTTTAAATTGTTCATTCCCCCAATTGAAATTTGTCTTTAATTCTAATTCATTGGCCACCAGGGTGACTGGGTATTCGTTCCTTTCAATAAAGTCGATATCTAATCGGATGAATCGTTTTACATATTGTTCAACCGAGTAATAAGACAAAAAGTGCTTGCCTTGTGCGTGGTTAGGAATGACTTCGTTGAACTCACTATGAATAATACCATCTACATTTTTTAAAGCTTCTTTCAACTTTTCTGCTGACAAAACTTGCTGG
Source organism: uncultured Flavobacteriales bacterium (assembly GCA_913057875.1). Lineage (GTDB taxonomy): Bacteria > Bacteroidota > Bacteroidia > Flavobacteriales_G > Salibacteraceae > CAJXZP01. The sequence continues at coordinate 7,435 of CAJXPI010000127.1, read as the reverse complement.
GTAAAGGGAATGTAAAACTTCTCTAAACAGTCATGAACGATAGAGCCAAAGGTATTATGTTCTAAATTTTCTTCCACCTCCTCTGGTGCTCGAATTGCAAGTACGTTTCCATAGTAAAAATCAATTGGGGATTCTACATAGGTGTTTAGGGCAGAAGGTGAAAGTCCTCGTTCGGATAAGTACTTTTTTATATTAGCTATAACCTCCGGTGTTTTTTCAATTTGATTAGGACGTTCTATTTTATCATCCTCAAAAATTCCAATCTTGTTTTCAAACTTGATATGCTTGCTCCGTTGCGGCCATTCTTGTTCAATTTGACGCACGAATCGACTCTTTTCTTGGCTTCCAACTCCACTAGTGGAAGAATCGTAAATAAGGTGAATGTTTTCCGCTTGTGATAAAATTCTATAAAAATGGTAAGCAAAAATGGATTCACGATCCTGATGGGTTTGGATCTTAAAGGCATTTCTTAAATTCCAAGGCAAAAAACTTTGGCTCCCTCCTTTAGAAGGAATCACACCTTCGTTTACCGAAACAAAAACGACATTTTTAAAATTAAGCATCCGGGTTTCAAGCAAACCCATAATTTGAATGCCAGCAAGCGGTTCTCCTGAAAATGGGACTTGAATTTTTGAAACCACATGTTTAAATATTCTACGGATACTTTCTAAAGAAATATCCGTACTATAGGAGTTTAAATATCCTTTTAACTTGGTTATAGATGTCTTAAAAAAGTACATCTGCTCCACCAAAACATCATCGGTTTTTTTAGTTAACTCCATGCGCTCTTGATACGACTTCAAACAATGAGTTAAGAAATCTACACTCAAAACGGGATGTGCATTCCAGTTTCTAAAGACCAAGTTAAACGCCCCTGGAGCGTCACTAGTGCTCATCAAACTTTGCAATCTTGATTCCTTAATCCATACTTCATTTGACTTAACCAAGGTTTCCGAAATTTCCTTAAAGAAGTCTTCATTACCAAACATAGCCATGATAATAGGATTAGTTAAAACCTTCATCACATCCTTAAAGTAAAAATGGCGCGCTCCACCACGCATACTTGCCAACTTTTGCATTCCAAAAAGTTGTTCTGAAAAACTCATAAATGAAGTTAACCCCAAAGGAAAGCCAAGTGTAACATTTACATCACCTACCCTTGCTGGTAAAGACTCTAGCACAGGCATTAATAGCCCTTCATCTGCCAGTATAATTGCCGTTTGGCTATCACTAGACAAACGTTCATTTCTAAGGAACAATTCACCTACCAGTCTTGCCATGGCTATATGACCATTCAAAGAATATGTTGTAATATCTTTCGTTGAATCAGATACATGGTCCGAAACCCATTTAAACTCGTTTTCTTTTTTGTGAAATTCTCTAATAAACAATCCTGACTCTTGATCATAATCGTGGATCATTTGTGCTTCAGCCTCAAAGTAAACCTCCACTACTTTCTTTTGTCTTAACCAATCAAAAAGAAAACGTTCGGCACGAGTTAATGCATTTAATCCTGCAATATAAACGTGGCTCCATTGCTGAATACTGGACTCAAACTGGAGTTCAACGCCCGTCTCAATGGCATTTTTAATATATCGATAAACCAGTCCCTGATAAGCTTTTCCTTGTTTTAATAGTCGTTCCTGATACGCTTGGTAGTACTTTTCTAAATCAGCATATGAACTCAAGTATTTTTCAGTTAATTTTTCTGTCCCCGTTCTTTCTAGATCCCAATTGCCCAAAGCTACATGTTCTGCAACATTGGTAAAAAGAGAATTGGCATCTGCCAAGGCCATGTCAATATCATTAAAATCTGCTAAAATGATTTTACCAATATCCACAAATCGGTCAAAACTCAATTGAGGCTGAAAATTCAATTCTTTATGTACCTCAAATAATTCAAACAACTGCTCTAATGGATCAATAACCCTCAGCCCCGAAACACTTTCTATAAAAATATCAATGGTAATAATTTCAGGAGCCCAAAAGGTTTGCACTTTTTGTTTTGCTAATTCCTTTTTGAAAAAAAGTCCCGATCTTTTACTAGGAAAAACCATACAAACCCCTTCAAAATCAGCAGGATGTTTCTGAATAATATCTTTGGCTAAATTTTGAATAAATGAGGTTTCCATATTCTGTCTTAAGAACTGGAAAGGTAGGTTTTTTGAGTTTGCTTTACGCTTGAATACTTGCTATTTTTTTCTTTCTTTCTTTATTTTAAATCCCAATTTTATGAATCTAATTAATTCTGAAAACCCGTCTTTTGAACCTAAGGTGTTTTTTATGACTCCCCAAAAGGTTAAGGTTGCCACTTCCTTTGAAAGGTCTGGTTTGGGAAGTTCACGATCATAATTAATAGCCGCACCTTCATTCATCATTTCTTTCATTTCCTTATTGGAAGAAACTCCCATTAAGTTATCCGCTTTATCGTAATAACCTTGAGATACAGTTCTACGTCCCATTTTATCTTCAAGAATTCCTAAATTATTATACGAAATTGCGTCATCAGGATCTAATGAAATAGCTTCTTTATAATCTTGGATGGCACCCATCACATCACCAAAAGCATCGCGCATAAATGCTCTACTCGCATATCTAAAAGAATAATTAGGTTGCATCTCTACAGCCGCATCCATATCAAGCAAAGCCAACCCTTTTTTCTTTAGATGATAATAACACATGGCACGCTGATATAAAATTTCAGAATTACCTGGGTCTCGCTCTAAAGCCAGTGTAAAATCTATAATTGCTCCGTCAAAGTCACGTTCTTTATACTTTTCTTCTCCGTTTTCAAATGCCTTATTAATCATTATTATAGCTTTTTTTCAAAGGTACCATTAGTTCATGGATTACGTATAAATTTGCATTATGGTTGATACAAAACAAGAGTTTCCTGTATATAGAAAATATGATGGGGACTTTTCCTTCTTCAAAATTGAAGGTCCCAATAAATTTATTGAACTAAAAAAGTTGGCAGATTTTGTTACCAAGTATGAAGTGAAGGCCAAAATACTACCTGATTTTCAATTTATTTCAGACATGATTTCCAAACACAATAACCATTGGTTAGAAAGCACCGAAGAAGAATTTGAAGCGGTTCACCAACTTCTTAAATCTTAGTCTTTTCGATTACCCGTTTATACAGCGCCTCGTATTGCGGTACAATGTTATGAATATCAAATTCTTTAGCTCTGGCAAATGCATTAGCACTTAATTCCTCCTTTAATTTTGAAGAAGTTAATATTTTCAAACTATTAAATATCATTTCTTCCACATCGCCTACTTTACTGAGATATCCCGTAATCCCCTCAATATTTACCTCAGGTATACCACCCGTATTAGTTGAAATTACAGGCACCTTAGCTGCCATTGCCTCTAAAGCTGCCAATCCAAAACTCTCAGAGGAAGAAGGAAGCAAAAACAGATCTGACATACATAATACCCGTTCTACCTCGTTGGTTTTTCCTAGGTACTTCACGTCTTTTTCGATTCCCAAATCTTTGGCCATTTGCAAAGTTTGATCTCTGTCTGGACCATCCCCCATGAGTATCAATTTTGCCTTAACTTCTTTACGAATACCGGCAAAAATCTTCATTACATCTCTGGTACGTTTTAATGGGCGGAAATTTGAAATATGAGAAATCACAAATTCATCTTCTGCTGCCAATTGTCCGGAGCATCTGCTTTCACTCTCATACAACGCAATATCAATGAAGTTAGGAATTACTTCAATTTCCTTTGTGGTATCAAAATTAGCAATAGTATCCTCTTTTAAACTATCGGAAACGGCAGTAACAGCGCAAGAATGTTCTATGCTAAATTTCACCGCTGGTAGATAGGAGGGCTGTTTACCTACTAGAGTAATATCTGTTCCATGCAAGGTAGTCACCACCGATATATTTATACCACGATCTTTCAATATTTGGCGAGCCATGAAGGCGGCATAGGCGTGAGGAATTGCGTAATGAACATGCAAAACATCCAATTTACGACTTATCACCGTTTCCACCATTTGGCTAGATAAAGCCAACTCATAGGGTTGGTAATCAAATAGCGGATACACATGTACATTTACTTCATGATAGTAAATATTTTTATCCATGATATCCAACCTAACCGGTTGATCATAAGTAATAAAATGAACTTCATGTCCGCTTTGCGCTAATGCGTGACCTAATTCGGTAGCAACAATTCCACTTCCTCCAAAGGTGGGGTAACATACAATTCCAATCTTCATTTTTTCCTTTTCGTTATGGTTTACAAAGAGAAAACAAACACTGTACTTCCGATGTCAAACCAAGGACAAATATAACTTCTATTGCAGGGCGTTTTATAAAGAAGCAGTTTCTACTGCATAAGATTGTTGAATAGAGTTATAAATCACTTCCATAATTTCTGTTCGAACATTCTGCGTAATTAGTTTTTTATTCTCTGCCGAAGGATAAACCCTATTAGAAAGGAAAATATAGATTAAGCCTTCTTCTGGATCAGCCCAAGAAATAGTACCGGTAAAACCCGTATGACCAAAGCTGGCATAGGACACACAACTACAAGTAGGACCGCCATCGTCACCTCTAACCGGTTTATCAAACCCAATTCCTCGTCTGTTTCCCTTATAATCTGGTAAACAATATTGACATTTAGTAAACTCTGCAACGGTGTTAGAATCAATATATCTAACTCCTCCATATTCCCCTTTGTTGAGATACATTTGCCAGATTTTAGCTAGATCTTCTGCGTCCGAAAACACCCCCGCATGGCCCCCAACGCCACCTTGCATTGCAGCTCCTGGATCATGAACATTACCATGAATCAATTGATTTCTAAAGTAATTGTCATCTTCGGTAGGAATAATTTCACCTTTCTCAAAAGTATTTAAGGGAAGATATCCAGTTGACGACATTCCCATAGGCTGGTAAAAGTTTTGAGCCACATATTCGTTTAACGGTTGACCAGAAGATTTCTCTACTATAGCTTTCAAGAAGTAATAACCCAAATCACTGTATTTATAATCGCCAGGAGTATTTAATTTTTTATTGACAATAATGCGCATCATGGAATCTGGGTACGCTTTGTTTATATACAAATTCTCCGCTACCTTGATGGCATAGGTTTCCGATTGATCTAAAGAGTAAATATCAAATCTCGGCACTCCATTCTCCATGGTATTTAAATAAAAAGGAATCCATGATTTTAGCCCGGCTTGGTGCGCTAACATTTCACGTAGGGTGATTTTCGCATAATCTGTACCTCCTACTAAATCTGGTAAATACATTCCTAAAGTTCCATCCAACTGCACTTTACCTTGATCTACCATTTGCATAACTGCAGGCAGAGTAGCAACCACTTTAGTAATGGATGCTAGGTCATAAATATCTGAGGTCTTAACCGGTTGTTTATTAGCATAAGTATGATAACCATAAGCCTTATTCCAAACCACCGCATTATCACGAACAATAAGAATTTGACACCCTGGAGTAGCTCCTATTTTTATGGCATTTTCTGCCAGCGTATCTATCTTATTCAACACGGTTTGATTCAAACCCACATCTTCAGGTAGCAAGTATGAAAATCGAATTGCCCTAGTGGTGAATCCGGTACCTGCATCAAATTCTCCCGCACTTACAGGCAATTTCCCTTGTGCACCAAAACCTCCAAAAATGACTTGAGCGGCTGTTTCTTGGGTTGTCACTTTATCGTTATAAGCAACCATAACTGCGTTGCATTTTTCGGATTCCTTTAACCAGTTAAGTACGTAGGGATTGGTAAAGGTTACAAGAGTTACACTTTTAATACTAGATATCTCTTTCAACATTTTTTGATCTTGAATGGTAACACCAAAATGTTTACGTGGACTCCTACTTGGGCTATGAAATGAAACCACTATCTCAGAAAACCCTTCCAATTTCGTCATCATCGTTCTGATTTGTTCATCGGTTGGATTGTGAGGTAGTTGAAAAGTAGTAACCCCCGAATAACTCTCTAACTTTTTTTGAAAGTAGTTTACCTTAGAAACTCCAATAGCCAAACTTGCAATCTTTTTATTCTCCAAATTTTGATATGGGATTAAGCTTCCTGAATTTTTTACCAAAGTAATAGATCGAGCAATTAACTGGCGATATAAGCGCTTGTATTTATCTGTATTTAAATCCTCCACTAAATTTTTCACCTCCACATTTACAGGTTTATCTAGTCCGACCCATTTCTTGGTTTTTAAAATTTTTATCACATGCGCATTCAGTTCGTCTTCCGTAATTTCCCCTTCAACAATGGCCTTCTCAATCATATCAATGGCTAATGGAACATCCTTAGGAAAAAGTAAAACATCATTCCCCGCTTTCAAGGCCAATAGATCTGCCTCTCCCGGTTTATAATAACTACTCACCCCTTTCATGTTCATCGCATCTGTAAAAATCAAACCATTAAAACCCATTTTTTTGGTCAGTAAGCCTGTAACTAAATTTGGAGATAACGTGGTGGCCCTATTTGGGGTAGAATCCAACGCTGGAACATATAAATGCGCCACCATTACACCTCCGCATCCAGAATCAAATAATGTTTTAAAAGGATAAAGTTCAATATCATTCAACCTATTTACATCATGATTGATAAGGGGTAAGGCCTTATGGGAATCCTTATCCGTATCCCCATGTCCCGGAAAATGTTTAGCAACAGCTAAAACTTTATGCTTTTGCATCCCATTCATATAAGCCAATCCTTTGTCAGCCACATTTTGTTTTTGCTCTCCAAAAGAACGGCTATTAATTACCGGATTCTTAGGATTTACATTAACATCAATAACTGGAGCAAAATTTATATGAACGCCCAACCTATTACATTGATGTGCAATATCTTCACCCATTCTAAAAATAATATCATTATCCGAGTTCGCTCCTAACATCATTTGTCTGGGGTAAGAAATGGTAGAATCCAAACGCATACCCAATCCCCATTCCGCATCCATGGCGATTAATAAAGGTACTTTAGAGTTAGCTTGAAACTTATTGGTTAGTTGGGCTTGCCGCACCGGACCTCCTTGAAAAAAGATTAATCCTCCAATATGATAATCTGAAATTAGTTTATCAATTTCATTCACATGTGCATTTGATTTATTGGAATAGGCGGCTACCATAAATAATTGGCCAATTTTTTCACGTAAAGACATGGATTTCAACACGGAGTCACTCCAGACTTCCTGATCATTTGCAAAAACAGGTATTGAATTGGGTTTCTGGTAATTGAAAAATGAACTAAAAACGAAAATAATTGTCCCTAAAATTATTATGATTTTAAATACTTTATGCATGCGACTATTTTGGATGTAATACGAAAAATTAAAGGTAGCCTGAAGATGAACCAATTAAATGTTCATCCCTTTATTTTATTAACATCTATACCTGTCTCTTATACACATCTGACGCTGCCGACGATCTAC
>CAJXPI010000126.1 GCA_913057875.1 uncultured Flavobacteriales bacterium | reverse complement strand
AGTCTCGTGGGCTCGGAGATGTGTATAAGAGACAGGTTCCAATGAAGTCTTGGATGTTTGCAGAAGTTGGAGGTAGTACTTCAACAACAATGTATTTAGTAATGTTTCTTCTTACTCTTGTTGGAGTATTTGCAGGATCTTACTTCTTTTCCAAGTCTACCGATTCAAAGGTAGCTTGATTTGGTTTATATTGATTGATTAGAAAATGCCTGGCTGGGAAGCCAGGCATTTTTGTTTTCTAGAAGTTTTTTTGTAAAAAAAATTGGGGAATAAAAAAACCTCAACCATAAAATGATTGAGGTTTGGAGGTCTCGAGCGGATTCGAACCGCTGTACTCGGTTTTGCAGACCGATGCCTAAGCCACTCGGCCACGAGACCCAGAGTGCGGCAAATGTAATAATTACCTTGAAATTAACTAAGATCTTTACTACTTAAATATACACTTACTTGTTTTACATCCGATTGTATTGGAGCTCTGTGTTTTATAAGTTGAACTTCTACCTCAGAGGCCCATAAATACCGTTTTTGAATAGAATTTATTATCCGCATGGCCACTACTTCAATGAGCTTTGCACGGATGGCCATTTCTTGTTTTACGATTTCTGTGATGACCACATAATCAATAGCTTCATTTAAATCATCCGTTTCAGCGGCCTTAGAAAAAGGTGCGTGTACTTTAACGTTTACGGAAAACTCACCTCCCACCAGTGCTTCTTCATCAATACATCCGTGAAAAGCTCTAACGCTAATTCCAGTTACTTCAACAATTCCCATTACTTTTTAATGGTTTCAAGAGCGGTATTAATTCTTTTTAATGTTTCTTCTTTACCTAAGATGTTGCAAATCTCAAATAAGGAGGGACCCATTCCTTTTCCACTAATGGCTAATCTAAGTGCTGGTCCTATTTGACCAAAACCAATTTCCTTTTTTGCTAAAAATGCACTAAAAGAAGTTTCAATGTTTTCAGCAGTAAATTCAGAAATAGCTTCAAAATCTATTTTTAATTCAGATAAAACGGAAGGAGTATTTTCTTTCCATTTTTTCTTTACAGTTTTTTCATCATAATTTGAAATATCACCAAATAAATATGAACCTTCTTCAATAATGTCTTTTAAGAATGTTGCGCGTTCTTTCATCATTCCACAGATTGCAGGTAAATTGGCGTTTACTGAATATCCCATTTCAGTCGCAATTGGTGAAACCATTTCAGCTAACTCACTATTATCTGTAGAACGTAAATATTGTTGTTGAAACCATAAAGCTTTTTGTGCATCAAATTTAGCTCCAGATTTACCCACTCTGTTTAAAGTGAAGGCTTGGATTAATTCTTGCAGCTTAAAAATTTCTTCATTTGTTCCGGGATTCCAACCTAAAAAGGCGAGCATATTATTAAATGATTCAGGAAAATAACCTCTTTCTCTATATCCACTTGATTCTTCTCCTGTATTATCATCAGTCCAATTTAATGGGAACACCGGGAAACCCAAACGGTCTCCATCTCTTTTACTTAATTTACCATTTCCATCTGGTCGTAAGATTAACGGTAAATGAGCTAACTTAGGCATGGTAGATTCCCACCCTAAGTATCGGTATAATAGTATATGTAACGGAGCAGATGGCAACCATTCTTCTCCACGAATAACATGAGTAATTTTCATTAGATGATCATCTACGATATTTGCCAAATGATATGTTGGCATTCCATCTGATTTGAAAATCACCTTGTCATCTAAATTGGAAGTATTAACGGTTACCCAACCTCTAATTTCATCCTCAAATCTTACTTCTTCGTTTCGAGGTATTTTTACACGAATTACATATGCTTCACCCGCTTCAATTTTTTCTTTAACTAAGTCCTCTGATAGAGTTAAAGAGTTTTGCATTGAATTTCTAGTGATGTGGTTGTATTGCCAATTAGGCATTTTAGCGGCTTTAGCTCGTTCTCTTACTTCTGTTAATTCTTCTGCGGTATCAAAAGCGTAATAAGCAGTTCCATTTTCAATCATTGAATCCGCGTATTCTCTATACATCGGTTTTCTTTCTGATTGTCTATATGGTCCGTATTCTCCTGGATTCCATGGGGATTCATCTGGTGTTATTCCTCCCCAGTCTAAGGCTTCTTGAATATATTCTTCTGCCTTTTCTACAAAACGCGTTTGATCAGTATCCTCTATACGTAAAATAAAAGTACCGTTATGTTTTTTAGCAAATAGGTAATTATATAGTGCAGTTCTTACTCCACCAATATGTAATGGTCCAGTTGGACTAGGTGCGAAACGCACTCTAACATTTTGCATATCCATAATTCAAAAAAATTAGGGCGCGAAGATATGCTTTTTAGATGTATTGGATTTATTAATTTTAGAAGTAAGAACTTCTATTTGGAGATCGTCTTCTTCTTGATTTCGAATAAAGTTGTTTGCTAAGCATTACGGAAATCATCCCTACCCAATCATTATGTTTAGGATTTCCTCTTGTACCTCCAGCGCCTCCATAAGAGTTTATTCTTCTATCCGATAAAATAGCCCCTATTTCTCCACTAGACTGACGTACTGCTTCTACACCGGCATATGTTGTACTTACATCGTCAAAGTAATCAGTCATTAACCATGTTGCAGAAGCCTCCACCCCAATAGACCAAGCTCCTGATTTTCCGCCCTTTGATGGTAAAGCAACCTTAAATCCAGTAATGAATGGTAGACCTACCGTAAATTTAGAATACGTGGTTGATCCTGCATTTGCTAATTGACCTTCTGTTCCTAAAGGTTGTAAATCATACCATGTTCCTTGATACTCTGCTTGAGGATTGAAGTACATAAATCTAACCCCCGAAGATAGGTACAAAGAAAATGGAGATGCGCCTCTCCCGAATTTTTCGGGGATTAAATACACTTCGAACAATGGCGAGAAAGTTATAAAGGAGGTTTTAACCGATAAATTTCTGCTTTTTCTACCTACATTTCCGCTTAAACTGTCTGCACCTCCTGCAGATCCAAAAGCAAAATCTGCACGAAACGTCACCATTTCTGTTAATTTAGTTCTAAATCCAGCACCAAACGCAAATTTGGTTGCTTCCAGATTTATATCACTTAGTGAATGGTTTCCTGATTCTACACCACCACCTAAATCACCCAGGTAGGAAGTTGCCGAGCCGCTGAAATAGAATTCGTTTTTAAATTTAGACCAGTATTGAGAACGCATTTGGGTAAACGATGCAAAAGGAATAAAAAGTACTAATGCAATAACTAGCAATTTTTTTAACACCTTTGTGTCAGAAATAAAAGAGTATTGATACATCATAACGTTCATCTAAAAAGTACTAGTACTTTTCTGGTTTAAAAATTGTTTTAGGTTCCGTTCAATTCTTTTATATGGAAGTGAGCGAGTTGCAAATATGAAAAATTTTAGTCAAATAAATGTTGAAAACTTATTTAATAAGGTTGAAAAATTTTATAAAATCTTTTATATCAATAAGTTAATAAAGGGTATTATTACTTCTATTGCCATAATTGTAGGCTTGTTTTTAACATTTAACGTTATTTTTTATTATGCAAGTATACCTAATTGGTTGAGATATGGATTGTTTTATGGATTTATCATAAGTCTGTTTTTCAATGTTTATTACTGGATTTTGATACCAAGTTCTAAATTGTTTAGGATTAAGGATGGTTTAAGCTCTGAGGAAGCAGCGAAATATATTGGTTCGTATTTTTCAGAAATTGGTGATAAACTAGTTAATACCCTTCAATTACATTCACATGCAGAATTGAATGAATTGACTCTGGCAGCATTGAATCAAAATTCTAAATCATTTGAAAAATTTGAATTTGAAAAAGCAGTACCAGGTATAGATGAAGATCGAAGGCTATGGATTACCCTTATTCCTTTTCTTTTTTTTGGAACCGTTTGGTTTAGTAATTCTGCTCTGATTACGAAGGGTACTGAAAGGTTTGTGAATTATGAGACCGATTACTCCTTGATAGCACCTTTTACGTTTGATTTCAATAATCAAATTTTGGTGTCAGAAGGGGAGGATTTAGAATTAGAGGTTAGGCTACATGGGGAGGAAATCTCTGATCAGTTATGGATTAATATTTATGGTAGTAGTTATAGGATGATTAAGAATGGTAATCTTTTTACCTATACCTTAAAAAATGTAACTAGTGGATTTGGTTTTAATTTTAGTGATGGGCGGTTTTCGAGTAAAGAAGGGATTATAGATGTGATTAGAAATCCGATTTTGGAAAATATTGTGGTGGAAATTGAATTTCCGGAGTATTTGAACAAAAGTAAGGATAGGGCAATTAGTCCTTCTTTTTTAGAAATTCCTAAAGGTAGTCGGATAGAGGTCATGGGTACGGGTGACTATTTTGAAAATGAAATTGTTCATTTTGAGGATGTGACCATTCCAAGTGTGGGAGGTTTAAAAAGTTTTAGTTTCAAAAAGGTGGTTGAGGAGAATGGTTTTTTAAAAATTTTTTTATCGGATTTTAATGGTGACCAGCACGAGGTATTTGTATGTGATATTAGAGTTATTGAAGATAGATACCCGGATATCACTGTGGCAAATGTGGGTGATAATTCTGGTGCTTTTATAGGTAATCTAGAAGATGATTATGGGTTTGAAAAGTTGGAGGTTATCATTAAGTCCGATTCAGGTTCGGATGTATCCATTGTTCCTTTTAGTGGTTCGAAAACGAATGGCAGTTTTGTCTATGAACTGGATTTAGACGTTTTTGTTTCGGATGTTTCTGTTCAATTTGTGGTTTTTGATAACGATCGGGTTAGGGGGTATAAATCTACTAAATCGAAATTATTTAAAGTAGATGTTTTGTCTGATAATGAATTGGAAAATGAACTTAACGCTGCTACCGATGAATTAAAAAGAGACTTTAAAAAGACCTTGGTACGATCTCAAAAATTGGAATCTGAACTGGAAAAGGTAAATTCTGAGTTAATGGGTAAAAAGGAATTGTCTTGGGCGGATGAGAAGAAGGTTCAGGATTTATTAAAAGAGGTAAAAAGTATTGATGAGAATTTAGAAGAACTCAATAAGAAGGTGAAGGATAGCAACAAAAAGATGAATGAAATGCAAGATCCTTCGCAACAATTGTTGGATAAGCAAAATCAAATTGAAGATTTATTGAATAAATTGATGGATGACGATACTAAGAAGCTATTAGAGGAACTTCAAAAAATGTTGGATGAATTAGATAAAGAAGCTTTGCAGGAGCAGTTACAAGAACTGCAAAAGAACCAAAATGAGTTGAATAATGATTTGGATAGGGATTTAGAAATTTTAAAACAAATGGAGGTGGAGCGCCAATTTGATTTAGCTAAAACTAGGTTGGATTCATTGCAGCGTAAAGTTGAAAGGGAATTGGTTAAGGAATATGGTAATTCTGAATCTGAGGAGCAATTGGATAATCAGATGGACTTAGAGGAGGAATTTGAGGAATTAAGGAGGCAAATGGAACGGATGGATTCTTTAAATGAGGAACTGGATGAACCTAATGAATTGGGTATAGATGAAGATAAATTGGATGAGATATCAGAAGAAATGAGAGAATCTACGGATTCCATGAAAAATTCGGATTCTAAAAAGGGTGAAAAGAAACAATCGGAAGCTCAAAAGAAAATGGAGGAAGTATTGGAAAAAATGGAGAGTAGCGCTTCTTTAGGAGGTGGTTCTCAAGAAGGCGAGGATTTGGAAGCGTTAAGAAGGTTATTAGAAAATTTATTAGTGCTTAGTTTCGATCAGGAATCTAATATGATGGAGGTTAAAGAAGTAAATGATAGCGATCCTCGGTTTGTGGAATTAACGATGGAGCAGTTGAATTTACTCGATAACTCCCGATTGATACGAGATTCTTTAAATGCGTTAAGCGTTAGGGTTCCGCAGATTGAGAGTACCATAACAAAGGAAGTTAGAAGTATTGAATCCAATATGGATTATTCCATTTCTGAATTAGGGGAAAGAAGGAGGGCTCAAGCGGGTATACATCAGCAAAAAAGTTTAACTTCCATTAATAACTTGGCCGTTTTGTTGGATGAAATTATTCAACAAATGCAAGAACAACAAAAAAATAAAAATAAAGGGGATGGTTCTTGTTCTAAACCTGGACAAGGCAATCCTAAACCATCTGTGGGAAATAGTAAAAAGAAACAAGAACAATTGGCCAAGCAAATCGAAAAAATGAAAAAAGGTTTGGAAAAGGGTCAGAAACCGGGTAAAATGAATCCAGGTCAAATTGGTGCGGGTAAAAGTGGCGAAGTAGCTAAGTTAGCTGCCCAGCAAGAACAAATTCGTAATGAAATTCGTAAAATGCGTGATGAGTTGCAAAAAGAGGGTAACTTAGAAGGTGCTGGAAGTTTAAAAGAGTTAGAGAAAATGTTAGACAAGAACGAGGAGGATTTGATTAATCTTGAATTGGATAATGAGTTTTTTGCGCGTCAACGTGATATCGAAATTAAAATGCTGGAGGCTGAAAATGCCACTAGGGAGCGTGAAAAGGAAAAGAAAAGGGAATCACATTCTTTTAGGTTAGTTCAAGATAATAATAGTGAATTATTAAAAGAGTATTTAGAAAAGAAACAAAGGGAATTGGAATTATTAAGATTAGAAAAAGTACAATTTTCCGGATATTATAAACGTCAAGTGAGTAGTTTCGAAAATGAATAAAGAGAAGAGCATAACGTTTTTAGAGGAAGTTTCTACCCAGTTTGGTGATTGGGAGAATTTGGAGCTTTGGATTATTGATACTATTAGCAATGAAGGATATACGGTAGGGGAAATTTCCTTTGTATTTATGAATGATACTGATTTACTAGATTACAATAGAAAATTTCTGGATCATGATTATTTTACTGATGTGATTACGTTTGATTATGTTGATTTTAACTTGATTAATGGAGATATTTTAATTTCCGTAGATCGTATAATTGATAATGCTAAATTATTGAAAATTAATTATTTAGATGAATTTTGTAGAGTCGTTATTCATGGTGTTTTGCATCTCTGTGGTTTTAAAGATAAAACGGATAAAGATATTAGTTTGATGCGTAACAGGGAAGAATTTTATTTAGAAAGAAGAAGTTTCACGTGAAACATTTGATATGTTAGGAAAATATGATGTTATTGTAGTGGGCGGTGGACATGCTGGTGCTGAGGCTTGTGCCGCGGCAGCTCGCTTGGGATGTTCGGTTTTATTGATTACTATGGATATTTCTAAAATTGGGCAAATGAGCTGTAATCCAGCTATGGGTGGTGTTGCTAAAGGTCAAATTATTCGTGAAATTGATGCTTTGGGTGGTTTATCAGGTTTAGTTTCAGACGCTACCGCTATTCAATTTCGAATGTTAAATAGGTCTAAAGGACCGGCTATGTGGAGTCCAAGGACTCAAAATGATCGTGTTTTGTTTTCTATTGAATGGAGACAAAGGTTAGAGAAAATTCCCAATTTAGATTTTTGGCAGGATACCGTTTTGTCTCTTATTTCGGATGGTAATTCGGTTTCGGGAGTGAAGACTCAGATGGGCTTGGAGATTTTTGGAGAAAAAGTTATCCTGACTTCAGGAACTTTTCTTAACGGGGTGATGCATTTAGGTAAACAAAAATTTTCTGGGGGTAGAATGGGTGATCGTTCTTCTTATGGTATTACTGAGAATTTGGTGGATATGGGTTTTGATTCTGGTAGGATGAAAACTGGAACACCACCTAGGGTTGATGGTAGGAGTTTGGATTATTCCAAAATGGAAGAGCAGAAGGGTGATTCTGATCCATGGAAATTTTCCTATTTGCAATCCACCATTTTAAAAAATCAACGTAGTTGTTGGATTACTTATACGAATCCAGAAGTGCATGATGAATTGCGTGTAGGATTTGATGATTCTCCAATGTTTACCGGAAGAATTAAGGGTTTAGGTCCGCGTTATTGTCCATCCATTGAGGATAAAATAGATCGGTTTTCGGATAAAAATAGACATCAGATTTTTGTTGAACCAGAAGGTTGGAATACCATGGAGGTTTATGTAAATGGGTTTTCTACTTCTCTTTCAAAAGAGGTCCAGTTGAAAAGTATACAATTGATTCCAGGTTTTGCTGGTGCTAAAATATTGAAGCCTGGATATGCTATTGAATATGATTTTTTTCAACCCACTCAATTAAAAGAAACCTTAGAGACTAAACACGTGGCAAATCTTTATTTTGCTGGACAAATTAATGGCACTACTGGTTACGAGGAAGCTGCAGGACAAGGGTTAATGGCTGGGGCTAATGCTGCGTTGAGTGTACAGGATAAGGATCCTTTTATTTTGGGTAGGGATGAGGCATTTATTGGTGTTTTGATTGATGATTTGGTTACCAAAGGAACGGAGGAACCATATAGAATGTTTACTTCAAGGGCAGAACATCGAATTTTATTGAGACAGGATAACGCTGATATTCGATTAACTGAAAAAGCTTTTTCTATTGGATTAGTGGGAGAGGAAAGAATGACTAGATTAAGTGATAAATTGGATTATGTTCATCGTGTTAATAAGCATCTAAAAGATTTTAGTGTAGCCCCGGAAGAAATGAATCCGGTGTTGCAAGAATTGAATACTTCTCCCATAAAACAAAAAGTGAAAATTGTCGATATTCTGGGTAGACCACAAGTTGTAGCTAAAGATTTATTAACTCTTACTCCTGTACTAAAGGAAATGAATTTGGATAATCCTGGTGATAGGGAGGTTATTGAACAAGTGGAAATAACTGTTAAGTATTCAGGTTATATTGAGCGTGAGAAAAAATTGGCAGATCGTTTAAAGAATTTAGATCATATTTTTCTGAAACCGGATTTCGATTATTCAAAATTGAAGTCCTTATCAT
>CAJXPI010000125.1 GCA_913057875.1 uncultured Flavobacteriales bacterium | reverse complement strand
CTACACAGAGTAGATCGTCGGCAGCGTCAGATGTGTATAAGAGACAGGTATTAAGCTCTATAACGGTCCATTAGAAACACGCTTTGTTCGCTACGAATTATACAGTGGAACTAAAAAAACAAAATAATATTTTACTCGCTAGCCCCAGTGGTTCGCTCGCCAAGTTTGACGTTGATCTTTTGATAAAAAGGTCCATGCCATAATACGACTGGTTTTATTCCCTTGCCCCATGGATATTGTTTCTACTTTCTCTGCATTTGCCTTTTTCAACAACTTGTGAATGGCTCGTACGTTTGATTGCTTAGAAACCAGAGTAGTAAACCAAAAACATTGGGTAGAAACTGCTTTACTTTCCTCAATCATTTGAGTAATAAACTTTAGCTCCCCTCCATCACACCAAAGCTCGTTACTCACTCCTTCAAAGTTTCGAATCACTTTTTTCTCATTGGACTTTTTGAGACTTCTCAATTTACGAAGGGTTCCTTTATTAGCCTCCTCCGCTGAAGCATGAAAAGGAGGGTTGCAAATTGTTACATCGAATCGATCTTCTAAATGTACAATCCCAGAAAAGATTCTTTTCGGGTTGGCCTGGTAACGCAAACTAACTAACTCTGTTAAATCTTCATCTTTTTCTATGGTACTCGAAAATGCTTCCAGCGCCCTTTTATCAATATCACATCCAACCACAGACCATCCGTATTCTAAGGCTGAAATAATAGAATATATCCCGTTAGCTCCTACCCCAACATCCAGCACTTTGACTTCTTCCCCTCTCGGTATTAATTCCAAGTTACTTTTGGCTAATACATCGGCAATATGATGAATATAATCTGCTCTTCCAGGAACAGGTGGACATAAATACCCTGTTGGAATTTCCCAACTCTTTATGTTATAATACTGAGCCAACAAAGCTTTGTTTAGAAGCAATACTGCTTTGGGATCAAAGAAGCTAATTGTTTGCATCCCTCTATCATTGATTGTTAGATGATTTTCCAATTCTGGAACTTCCTTCACTAATGCAATGAAATTATATTTTCCTTGATACCTATTTCGAGGATGCACATTGGGTTTCACACGTTCTTTCAACGCTTTCTTCCCTTTGGGCTGCATTTGTTCAAACCCATTTTGTTTAAAATTTCTCATTTTACTCGAAATATTATGATTTCCATCCCAGATCATCCTCCACACTTAATCGTGCTTTTGGAGCCATCCCTATCTTAGAAAAATCACCTTTTAAATTTTTTAAATATGCCGCTATAGCAATCATAGCACCATTATCAGTGGTATACTCAAATTTTGGAACAAAAACGTTCCATTTATTCTTATCTCCTAGGGCTTTTAATTCATTTCTTAAGCCAGAATTAGCTGAAACACCACCCGCTACCGCAATAGTTTTAATTCCCGTTTCACGAACTGCCCTTTTCACCTTGCTCAATAATGTTTCCACAATTGTTTTTTGGACCGAAGCGCAAATATCTTCCTTGTTCTCCTCAACAAAATTCGGGTTCTTTGCTATTTCTTTCTGTAAGAAATAAAGTACTGATGTTTTCAAACCACTGAAACTAAAATTCAGCCCTTGCATTTTTGACTTTGGAAACTCAAATGCTTCTGAGTTTCCTTGTTGTGCCAGTTTATCAACCAAGGGTCCACCTGGATAACCGAGTCCCATAATTTTTGCTACCTTATCAAAAGCCTCTCCAGCAGCATCATCTAGCGTTTGACCTAAAAGTTTCATTTCAAAATGTCCGTTTACCTGAACAATTTGTGTGTGTCCTCCACTTACGGTTAAACATAAGAATGGAAATTTGGGTACTGGATTTTGCTCTCCTTTATCTTGAATAAAATGAGCTAAAATATGCGCTTGCATATGATTCACTTCAATTAAAGGAATATCTAAACTTAAAGCAAAACCTTTAGCAAAAGAACTTCCTACTAACAAAGAGCCCAATAAACCAGGTCCTCGAGTGTAACCAATGGCCGTTAACTCTTCAGGAGTAACGCCTGCCTGTTTCATAGCTGCTTGCACTGTAGGAACAATGTTTTGTTGATGCGCTCTCGAAGCTAATTCAGGTACTACCCCCCCAAATTCCTCATGCACGGTTTGATTAGATATTACGTTACTATACTGAACGCCATCAATTATTACTGAAGCGGAGGTATCATCGCATGAAGACTCTATTCCTAATATAACAACTGGTGCACTCATTTAATTAAATTTGTATTGAATTTTGCCATCTATTTTGGCAAGCTATTTAACGGAAGCAAAGCTATCAAAAAAGTCCTCAAAATACTTAAGTACATGGGAGTCATCTTGATTCTACTTATTGTACTGATTCAGTTCTTTTTATGGACTTCCATAGGACAAACTCTTGTTGCCCAAAAGGCCACCCAATGGTTAGGAAACAAGCTACAAACAAAAGTAACGATTGAAAAAGTTGACATTACCTTTTTTAAGTTTTTGAGTATGGAAAAGCTGTACATCGAAGATTTAAACCAAGATACCCTTTTTTATATTCAAGAAATTAGTACCGAAATTGACTATTGGAAATTTAAAAATGATTCCCTGAAACTCAATTTAGGAGTTGTTCAAGTAAAGGATATTACCTATAACCTGAATCAAAACATAGGTGATTCAGTTACCAATATTACTCAACTGTTTTCTCCATTGGTATCTAGCGATACTACTAGTTCCAATTTAACGATTGAAATTTTCGCTTCTCAAGTTTCGGTTAATTCAGGTAAGTTTTACTGGAATAATAAAAATGAAGAACAGATTCCGTATGGGGTGGATTGGAACCATATTGGTTTAAGCAAGGTGGATGTTGATATCAGCAATTTTGAAATGCGCAACGATTCTTTTAATGCACAAATTCAACATATTTCTGGAAATGATCAATCCGGTTTTGAATTAAATAATTTTAGCGGAGAGGCTATTTTTTCCTCTACCATTACTCAAGTTAATAGATTAAACATTCATACCCCTTATTCTAATATTTATTCCGATATCACATTTAATTACGACTCAATAGCCTCCTATGCCGATTTTGTAAACCAGGTAAAAATGAACATACTACTTGATAGCTCAAAGGTTAACTTTACAGACATTTCCTACTTTGCAAGTTCCTTAGAAGGCTTAGATTATGAGTTTTTTGGATCTGGACATGTTACGGGCCCTGTTCGAGATATGAAGTTTCGAAAAATCCATTTAGAATATGGGATATATACCGTATTGGATGGAAGGATTTTTATTACTGGATTACCCGATATAAAAAAATCCTTTTTTGATTGTAAATTCAAAAAGTTAACCACTAATCATTCTGATTTACAGACTATAAAAATGGCCCCATTTACTTCAGGAAAAACCATTACCCTTCCCAAATTTCTGGGTAATTCTGGGTTGATGGAATATACCGGCAAATTTACTGGGTTTTATAATAAATTCGTTTCATATGGAACCTATAAATCCGATAACGGGCAGATTGCCACAGATATTAAACTCACCCAACAAGAGGATGGAGATATTGATTATGATGGAAATGTAAGTACCCAAAATTTCAATTTGGCACAACTAACTAATCATCCTGAGTTATTTGGAAAAGCCAGCATCAACATAGATGTTCAGGGAGAAAACCTTTCCTTTAAACATATGAAGTTAGATATGGATGGAAAAGCATCTTCCTTTGATTTCATGGGTTACACGTATAAAGACGTGGAAGTGGATGCCATTATTAAAAATCAGCAAATATTAGGAACCTTAGACATTATTGATACCAATATCAATTTAGCTTTCGATGGAAAAATTGACCTATCTGAAAATATTCCTTCCTATGCGTTTACTGCAAAAATTGAGCACCTTCGGCCAAATCAACTTCAGCTATTGAAACGTGATAGTTCAGCAAGTCTTAGTTCTGAAGTAACCTTCAACTTTAAAGGAAATTCTCTAGACAATATTATTGGGTCAGCAAGTATGACCAACTTTCATTTCGTGGAATTAGATAGAGACGTTGAAATTCACAATATTGATTTTACCGCTTATACCGTGGGTAAAGATAAAACGATGTCATTGAAAACGGAGAATATTGACCTTCAAATAATTGGCCAGTTTAGTTTTGAAGATATAGGCCCCTCTTTTAGTTACGTAGTACACAAATGGCTACCGTCAGCTTTCGAAGTCTCGCCTGTAAAACCAAAAACTCTAGAACAATTTACGCTCAACCTTGAGGCGTATAGATTCAGCGGATTTTCCAGTATTTTTGTGCCTGCCATAACTTTTGAGAATGATCTAATTATTGACCTTTCTTATAATTCGGAAATGGAAGAAATAGACCTCTATTCTTCTTCAAAGCATATTAATATTGCCGGTTCAGATTTAAAAGATTTTGAATTAAACGCCCTCCTTACTGTTGACACCTTCCTACTCCACTCCTATTCAGACCAGCTTCTATTTACAGATAGCAATTATATTGAGAATGCAGAATTAAATGCCACAGCCAATCCAGACATGATAAAAACTAACATCAACTGGAACAACAATGGATCAAATGGTGATGATGCCGGAGACTTAAATTTTGACATTCAATTTATGGATCCCAACAACTTCAAAATCCTTTCCACTAAATCATGGATTAACTTAAATGACACCCTATGGACTATCAGTGACAGCAGTGAAATAGAACGAAACTATAAAGAGTTTGCTTTTCATAATGTAGATATTTCACAGGAAAATGAACAAATTCAAATTTCTGGATTTATTAGTGAAGATCCCGCCAAGCAACTCATCATCGATTTTGACAGTCTCAGCTTAAAACACTTAAACCCTATTTTGAAAAAGAATAACATGACGGCATCCGGTAAAATTGACGGAAAAACTATCCTCTACGATTTTTATAACCAGATTCAACTCTATTCTAACACACTTTTCTCTAATCTTACTTTTAATAATCAAAAAATTGGCGATGGAAACTTAAAATCTACTTGGGATTCAGAAAGAGGTAAATTTGACTTAGACGTACATTTTTTTGATGAACAATTAGAAAAACTAAGCTTAACTGGGTCTTATTTCCCCAAAGCCAATGAAAATAATCTGGACCTACTTTTAAAACTAGATGAGTTCCCTGTAAAAATAATTGAGCCTCTTACCACCGGGGTTATTGACGACATAAATGGATCAATATCTGGAGAATCAAGTATACAAGGAGATTTAAAACACCCCCTATTCAATGGAAGTTTTACGCTAAACAATGTAAAAACTAGAGTAATTTATTTAAACGAAAAACTGACCGCAAATAACCAAAGCATATTTATCACTCCAAACTTGATAGGGGCAGATGCCATAATTATAACGGATTCGGATGGAAAAAAAGCACAGGTGAATTTTTCCTTATTTCATAACAATTTTCAAGAGGTCAACTATGATGCCTTTATCTATTCTATTGACGTATTTAGAGCCTTTCAAACCACGAAAAAGGATAATCAATATTTCTTTGGTAATATCTATCTTAACCCCGGATCTAGTATTGGAATTGAATCCGATTACGAAGGGAATATTAACCTTACTGGAGATATTAATTCAGGGCCAAAAACTTTTGTTACCATTCCGTTCTTCGAAGATGATGAAATTTCAGAAAGAGATTATATTTATTTTGTACAACCAGATACTCTAGTTACCCAAGCAGATAATGATTCAGAAAAACAATCCAAAAAACAGTCAAAAGAATTTAATCTTAATCTAGATTTATCTCTTGATAAAGAGGCTGAAATCCAACTCTTGTTTGATGAATATACGGACGATAAAATTCAGGCAACTGGAAATGGCAATATTACTCTTAAGATAAATGATAATGAAGATTTTAATATTTATGGAAACTATAAAATTGTGGATGGATTTTATTTATTCACTTTCTCCAAAGTTATTAGCAAGAAATTTGAAATCAAGGAAGGTGGCGAATTAACATGGAATGGTGACCCTTATGCCGGCACGGCAAATATTGACGCTTCGTATAAGGTAAGAACCTCTATTGATGATTTAGGAATTACAGCTAGTGTGGATACCACGGGTAATAGCAAGAGGATTCCAGTAGAAGTTGTATTGCATATGACAGGAAATTACATGAATCCGGATTTAGCATTTTCCTTTATTCTTCCTCCAAAACATGAAGAAATTCAAACGCTTTTAAACACCCTAGATGCCGGAGAAAAAAATAAGCAGGTATTTGCTCTTTTGATTTTAAATAAGTTCTTGCCAATTTCCGGTGATGCGGGATCAGGAAATTCAAGCGCATTAGCCACAAACTCAACAGAAGTACTATCTAATCAAATAAGCAATTGGCTTTCAAAAATTAGTAACGATTTTGATGTTGGTGTTCGCTATAGTCCAGGCCATGAAAACCAAGAATCTGGAAGGACAGCAGATGAAATTGAACTGGCACTTTCCACTCAGATTTTAGATGACCGGGTTCTTATTGAAACTAACTTTGGTATTTCCAATGGAACCAGTACGACTACTAATAGTAGTCAGCAAAGTAACTTTGTGGGAGAGTTCACCGTCTCCTACAGAATCAATCAAAAAGGTAACATTGTGGGTAAAGTGTTTAACCGTTCCAATGAACTAAATCCAGTATATCAAAATACCTCTCCTTATACCCAAGGGATCGGGATTGCGTATTCTGAACCTTTTAAAAATGGAAGAAACTTGGGCTGTATTTTATCTAATAATATTAAAAAATCAGAGAATAAAAGAAATTGTGACAAAGAATACCACGAACAACAAGAGGCTGAAAAAGTAGAAAATTTAACGAAAATCAAGAAAAAAGTAGAAAAAAGTAGGGAAAAGCAGAAAAAACGAAACAAAAAGAAAAATGCTCGATTACAAAAAGATAAAGCAAGAGAAGAAAGAAGAAACAATTCCTCCACCGCTCCTACTTTCAGTTAGTTCTTATTCTCCGGCATCTGTTACTGGATTGCTTCCTTTACGTGCTTTGTAATTATTTAGCTTATACGTTGCAGTTAACTTAACAACTGGACCTGCCATAGTAAATTTACTACGAGACTCAAAACTAGGACCTGAGCTGGTAGATTCGTGATAAGCGGTAGCAAATAAGTTTCTAAACTGTAAATTAAAAGCTAATTTCTTTTCTAACATCTCTGTACGAATAGCCGCAGTGAAATTCACAAAACCATTTCGCGTACCCTGAGCAGAAACGGTTGGACTGTTATACGATCCATTGAATTGAACTTTTGTTCCTTCCCAGACAGAAAATGACTGATTTAAACGGAAGGTAAAATTGGTACTTGCATTATCAAAACTGTAGGTTTTATTGTTTACATAATCCGTAAACTCCCCTTGTACACGATAGTCGTATAAGTTACCCATTAAACTAATATCCCACCAAGGTTTCAATTTAGTCTTGGCCATAAACTCCAAACCAAAGGCCTGATCTTCACCTACATTTTCTGGAATTTCAAGCGTTACCCCAGGTCCCTTCTCTGGGTAAGCCTGACGAATACGCTCCACTTTGTCGTGAGTGTAACGGTAATATGCTTCAGCGGAGAAAAATATTTTGTCGAACCTTTTTTGGTATCCTATCTCCATGGCATCAATGTATTCTGGATCAATATTTGGATTACCAGAACGGTAATTCCATTGATCTCTAGCCGTTACATATGGTTCCAGTTCCCAAGGTCTAGAACGTTGAATTCTACGTGTATAACTAGCCATCAAATTGTGCTTTTTAGGCAATTCGTAGCTAAAATGAACGGTAGGAAATAAATCTACACGATTTATTGGATACTCTTGATTCTCCCCCACAATTTTGGTGTTTCTATTGGTAAACTCTGTACGTAAACCTAACTGGTAACCAAAGCTGTTATTTCTTCCGGAGAAAACAGCATACGGGGCGTGGATCATTCTATTGAACTCAGAAGTTCTTGAAACAGAATCAATTTTCAAATAATCTTCGGACGCTAAATCGTACAGAGAGGTTCCAAATTCATCTCTACTCGCATCATAAGTACCTTGATACCCAATTTCATACTTCATAGAGTCATTAATCTCGTTTTCAAAATTTAAACGCGTTTGTCCTTTCGTATTCGGACCTACCTCTGTAGTTCTTTGTCCGTCTCTTAATTGATTATCATCGTAATCAAATAACTCATTTAGGTTGTACTCATCCCCCTGACTTTCACTCCATGAAATTTGCCATGTAAATTTCTTTTCCTCACCTCTAAATTTATGCGTGTAGTCGGAGTTAATATTCCAGTTGGTTCCTTCTCTACTACTTTCATTCAAACTGTTGTAGTTATCTAGGACCACTCCGTTTGCTGACTCAATGTAATCTAATTCATTGGCTCTTTTTCTATCTGAAGCCTGCACCGAACCTTCAATTAACCAGTAGTTTTTATTAGATAATTTCAGATCAATTCCAGCTCTAGCTGAAGCCGAACTTCTATACCCTTTATAATCACCTTCACCACCTACAATGTTCATGGTATCTGAATAAGAAGTGGCATTGTAGGTTTCCTGGGTTCCCACTCTACCTCTTTTATTCGCATCCATTCCTACATACCAACTAGCTCTTTTATTTTTTACTTGAACCAATACATCACCCCCATAATTATCATACATACCAATATTAACATTGGCAATTCCGCTAACGCCTAATAATTTTTGTTTTTTGGTGACAATATTTATTATCCCCGCTGTTCCTTCCGGGTCATATTTAGCCGAAGGATTAGTAATAATCTCGATACTTTCAATAGAACTTGCCGGATACTGTTCCAGTACATCAGCTGGATCCATAACTGTTGGACGACCATCCACCAGTACGGTAAAACCAGAGCTACCTCTTAATGTAACGTTACGTTCGGCATCAACGGCCACAGAGGGCACATTTTCTAAAATATCAACCGTAG
>CAJXPI010000124.1 GCA_913057875.1 uncultured Flavobacteriales bacterium | reverse complement strand
CAGCGTCAGATGTGTATAAGAGACAGATCATGCCATTACGTGGTAAGATTTTAAATGTAGAGAAAGCACTTTCTCACAAAATATTTGAAAACGAAGAAATCCGTAATATTTACACCGCTCTTGGAGTAAAGGTAGGAACAGAAGAAGATTCGAAAGCCTTAGACACTTCAAAGTTACGTTACCACAAGGTGGTTATTATGTGTGATGCGGATGTGGATGGTAGTCATATTGAGACTTTGATCTTGACTTTCTTCTTCCGTTACATGAAAGAATTAATTGATAATGGTAATATCTACATTGCAACTCCTCCACTTTACTTAGTGAAAAAAGGTAGTGACCAACGTTACGCTTGGAATGATGAGCAACGTGATGCCATGATTCAAGAAATGAAAGGTAAAGGAAACGAATCTAGTGTAGGTATTCAGCGTTATAAAGGTCTGGGTGAGATGAACGCAGAACAACTGTGGGCAACTACCATGAATCCTGAAAACAGAACTTTACGTCAAATTACTATTGACTCCGGTGCAGAAGCGGATAGAGTATTTAGTATGTTAATGGGTGACGAAGTACCACCGCGTAGAGAGTTTATTGAAAGTCACGCTAAATATGCGAACATTGATTTATAATCGATTCTAATAAATTTTGAAGACGCTCGGTAGGTAACTATCGGGCGTTTTTTTTGTACTGGATTTTAAAACTCCTCAAAGTGTTTTCTCGCTGGGTCTTGGGTGTACGATTCCAGTAATTTAGACGCAATAGTGGTGTGAGTAATCTCATCCCATTTTAGGCAAATCTTTTCTGGACTACTATCATTTACTCTACAGCATTTAACGTATTCCATCAATACTTCAGATAGCCCCTTCCCTATTTCAGATTCATAGCTTTTGTTCAATTTCCAAAAGAAACTTACTCCTCCCCAATACATGGCGGGGTAATTCCAGGCTTTCTTTAAACTATCGGCCGCTTGAGGTACGGGCAAATTAGATTGAAAGGCTTTCTTACAACCCGATAATTTAGATTGGTACTTTTCCTTAACCTCATCCGAACTCATTACGCCCTGCAATTCCATAACCTGACATTGCATGTAGGTTGCATAACCTTCCGAAAACCACGCATTTTCTTTGCCTACAAAAGGAATAGACAAATGACTAATTTCATGTTGTGCCGTCCAATCATCCAGAAACTCTTGCAATGAATAATCCATATTTACATGGAAATGCACACTTTGATTTTTCCCTCTAGAAGTATGCGCCCAGGGCACCGGTTCGTTACCTGATTTAGCTCTGTGAATGTAAAAATGAACATCAAAGGGGTACTTGCCGTACGTAGAAATAATAGCGTTATCAATTACTGCTAACCATTGTTTAATTTGATACACCTCTTCCTTTTCAAAACGGTTTTCCCAATGCCAAACAATGTGGTTTTTAACCACCATCTGTTTGCTAGCTTGTGTCTCAGATAATGGAACGCTAAGCGTAGTCCCCTTTTTTATTTCCGTACTCGAATTACTCGATTCCTGACATCCCGTACCCAACAAAAGAAAAACAGTGGCAACCAATAAATAGTGATTCATAGACCTACGAATATAGCGCATAAACCAGGCATATTTGCAAAGGGTTAATACATTAACTAAATCTTAGCCTTTGTTCCAAGTCTCCAAATTAGACTGGATAAAATCAATGACTTGTTGATGCTCTTTTTTACCTGGACCTTCAATACTAAAAGGCTCTCCAAATTTGATATGAACAGGCTTGTTACGCTTTAATGCCCCAATATCTTTAGCTAAGGTTCCATTACCCCAAAAGTCGGTTTTAATAGCTACTGGAATAATTTGCGCTTTTGATTTTTTGGCTAATTTAATTCCAAGCGTATTAAACTTTTCTGGATCAAATTGCACCATTCGCTGACTTTGTGGGAAAATAACCACAGAAACACCATTTTTAATACTTTCAACTCCCTCAGCCATTACCGTTTTAAAATCCGAAATAGGATCTTTACGATCAACTGCAATTGGTTTTCTTGCCCGCATGGTTGGTCCAAACAATGAATGCGTTGTCAAACTTTTCTTTACCACAAAAGTCACCTCTCTCCTACTTGCAATCAACCCCGGAAAAACCATACTCTCTAACATGCTCATGTGGTTGGATATAAAAACAACAGGCCCTTCCGCCTTGTCAATATTATCTAACCCCTCAATATGCATTTTAGCCCCGCAATCCTCAATAAGGTGCATGATATCCATTGAGCGTTTGGCCCAAGTATGTGTATCAAACTTGTTTTGCAAGGCTAAACTTCTACTTCCCCATAGCATGGACAAAAACTTTGGTCCAAAATAAAGAGACGACCCCATACTAAGGGTGTCTAATATGTGCCTAGAATGATTGGCGTCCGTTGTATAAGAATCGGTGGTTATGAAATTATTGGTAGACATCTTTATCCAGTTTTTCGTTTTTGAAAGAAGGAAATCTCTTATAAGCTGCAAATGAAACTATAGCCACTACTGCAATGGTATAATATACAAAGTTAGGTACTGGAACCGGATCTCCGGCCGCGTATGAATGCAATCCGCTCAAATAATAGTTCACTCCAAAATAGGTCATCACAATAGAACTGAAAGCAATGGTAGTTGCAAAGTTATACGCAAACCCACCACGTAATCCTGGGATAAAACGAATATGCGCTACTACACTATAAAATAACACCGAAGCTAATGCCCAAGTTTCCTTAGCATCCCAGCCCCAATATCTACCCCAAGATTCGTTAGCCCAAACACCTCCTAAAAAGGTACCGATGGTTAACATAAATAACCCTACAGTAATGGTCATTTCGTTAATGGTAGTTAATTCTTTAAAAGTTAACTCAATTTTCTTGTTACCTCTTGGTGCAGTGATAATCAAAATCATATTAAAGAAACCTAGCAACGCTCCTAGACCAAGGAACCCATAACTCGCAGTAATAATTGCTACGTGAATCATTAACCAATACGAATTCAATACCGGTACCAGATTCGTAATTTCAGGATCTAACCAATTTAGGTGTGCAACCATCAAAATAAATGAGGTTAACAATGCGGTCGTAGCCAAAGTAATTTTTGATCTTCTTCCAAAAATGAATCCAGCCAACATGGTTGCCCAAGCAATGTACACCATAGACTCATAAGCGTTACTCCAAGGTGCGTGACCTGATACATACCATAGAAGAATTAATCCAGCGGTATGTACTGCAAATCCTAAAATAATAAGATAAAAGAATACGTTTACAATTCCGTTCATTTTGCCGTTGGAACTAAACAACTGCACAAAAAGTAGGATTAAGAATATCAACCCAATGGTAAAATAGTAGAAGAATAGATTATTGAAAATACGCGTCTCATTATAGAAGATCTCCGCTTTTACTTTTTCTTCAGGAATGATAACCTCCGCACCCATTTTGTTTTGGTACTTCGCAATCGCGCTCATGGCTTCGTTGGCATCCTTATAATCACCTGACTCCATTCCTTGAGTTAAACCTTCGAAATACATGTTTAAAATGTGGGCTACAAATAATGAATCCTGTCCTTTAAAAACAGTAACCGCTTCTCTAGGTGCATACCATTTGTTGTTTGGATCTCCTGGTAATGGATAAATCTTCACCAACTCTCCCGTATAAATCATGTAACAAATGTTTACACGTTCGTCTACGGCTAATACATCCTTATCGTACTTCCCTCTTTCAGCTGGTTTTTTACGATTAGCCTCGGCAATATCGCTTTCCAGTATAAAAGAAAAGTCTTCATTAAAAAACTGCATGAACGAAGTGAATTTCTTCGATTCATCCATTCCAATTTTCTTTTTCAAATCAGGATGGGTCACCTTAATCATATCTACCATTTGCCATACTTGTGGCTCGTACAACATTCCTAATAAAACTTGATCCGGAGTTAATCCGTTAAAGGATGACTTTCTAGAAACCTTTCTTAAAATCTCAGACGATAAAGTATTTATTGGCTTCATTCTACCTTGATGATCTTGCATTTGCAAGCGACCAAAGTTTTCGGATTGTTCTACTGGAATGGTGGTTGGAACAGGAGCTTCTTTTGCCATTGCGGGCCCCACTACACTCATGGCTACCAATAATAACACGGTTAAAGCCTCTTTCTTTTTTCTAATTTTCTCTAAGGTTCTTCTCATTTTAGAGAATCTACTTTCGTAAATAAACAAAGTAAAGAACATACCTACTCCTAACATGATATACCCAATGTAAGACAACCATGTTCCGTAAAAATCACGGTTTACAGATAACACCGTTCCGCCTTCATCTTGATCGTATGAGGACTGGAATAAACGGTAACCACGGTAATCCAGTACGTTATTCATAAAAATACGGTAGTCTTCTTGAATGTTTTTTTCTTCATCAATTAAGGTTACTTCCGATGCAAATGATGCTGGACTCATAGACCCCGGGTAACGATCTAATTGGAAATCGCGTAATTGCATGTAGAACGGTAAAAAG
Organism: uncultured Flavobacteriales bacterium; assembly: GCA_913057875.1. Classification (GTDB taxonomy): domain Bacteria; phylum Bacteroidota; class Bacteroidia; order Flavobacteriales_G; family Salibacteraceae; genus CAJXZP01. The sequence goes on along the minus strand of CAJXPI010000124.1, from coordinate 4,531 downwards.
ATGTATTTAGAACCGTAAGCCAATTTATAATTCAATCCATTTTCTTCTAAAATAGTTGGAGGAGAAACTAAACCTTTACCCCCTTTTAAATTTAACGTTTGATGCTTTCCGTTAATGGCTAAATCTACCACCATGATATCAGAACCAGGAGCTGCATTTGCCGCCTGATGCGTAGTCACATCCCTTCTAACTTTTTCATGCAATCCTTTAAAAACAATGCTTACTCCGTTAATTTGGTATAATCTTCTGGGTTCAAAAGCATGAACCGTATCCGCACTTAAAACACCTTGACTACGATCAGCCATTTTTAAGTAACTCACTTCAAATGGCGAAATAAACTTCACACTATCTCCATCTTGAAATACGCGTAATCCTGCAGGTTCATCACCCTTTCCAAAAGCCACAGGTAACATTCCCACTTGTTGCGTTTTACCCTCTTCTAAGTAATTGGTTTTTCTGCCCTGGCCATCAGTAGTTACAAACTCCATAAAAGTAGAACCGTTCGGGTCCGGAACTACCGTATCTACCGCATTCTGTAGGTATTCTAAAAACTTAACTGAAATTTCAGTTTCATTAAAAACAAACGATTTTGAGAACCCTGGGTTATGTAATGGATTTAAAAACACAGCTTGTTCAAAGCTGTATTGCATTTTACGGTCATCTACCTTAAAAGTAAAATAGGTTTTATCACTTACCACCGTGTTACTGGCCTTTCCTTCTCTAATATGCAAAATTCCTTCCTCACTAATGTAACGAGTTACCGCACCACCTGCAATCATAAACATAAAGGAAAGGTGGAATAACAAAATGGGCCATTTAGACCTTTTGTACATTTTGTAACGCTGAATATTTGCTATCAAATTGATAAACAAAAAGAATAGCATCAACTCAAACCATTTGGCATTATAAACCACTGCTTTGGAAGCAGGTGTACCAAAGTCATTTTCAATAAATGTAGCCGCGCCAATAGACACCGCAAACAGTAAAAGCAAAAATGCCATGAATTCCATGGAAATTAAGAATCCCCAAATTTGCTTAAATATACTTTTCATAATTAACCAGTTACCCTGTGTTTACAATTGATTATAAGTCTTTTACCTTCCCATACTGGAACAGAATAAAAGTCGCACAAATGTAGGTCATTGATTGGGCTTAGACTACTAATAAACGGTTAAAATTGTATTGTTTTCGGCAATAATTGCATAAGTATTTCATGCCCATTTCGGTACTGGAAATCTCTAAAATGTTAATCTAAAATGTAGTTTTTAGCTAATTCGGTATAGACGTCAATTTGCGATTTTACCCAAATTGAATCCTTGCCCAATTCCACACTTAATAAATCAGCCACTAATTTTGACATTTCTACACTGACTCTCGCATCTAAAAATAACGCTCGGGTTCTTCGAGCCAAAACATCTTCTATGGTTTGTGCCATTTCATTTCTTGCAGCCCATATCACTTCAGCTTGGGTATAGGGTAGATCAGGATGTAATCGTTCTTCCCAAGAAGGGTTCTCCTGAAAAAGAGCCCGGACTTGAGGTAAATCAGATCCATATACATGCCAATGATTCGTGAAATCCATATCAGTTGATGCCCCGTGAACCCGTAATTCTTCTGTTTCACATTTACCCACCAACTTATCACTTAGTACCGCTACTTGGTTTACCACGTCTTCTCCCATTTGACGGTAGGTGGTCCACTTTCCTCCAATCACGGTAATTAGTCCAGATAACGAAACAAATACTTTGTGGTTTCGAGAAATCTCTTTGGTTTTCTGTTTCTTTTCCTTGTTCTTTCTTGGAACAGCAGCTAAAGGCCTTAGGCCTGCAAAAACACTTAAAACATCTTTCCTTTGGGGAGCTTTGACCAAATAATTACTTGCGGTTTCTAAAATAAAAGCTACCTCTTCTTCAAAAGCCTTAGGTTCAATTTCTGGATTTGGCACCTTAGTATCTGTCGTTCCTAGTATTACTTTCTCGTGCCAGGGTACGGCAAACAATACTCTACCATCACTGGTAGAAGGAATCATGATGGCATATTCATCTGGTAAAAACTCCTTACCCAAAACCAAATGTACTCCTTGACTAGGGACCACAATTTTTTCATGATCAGATTGATCCATTTCTAGAATATCGTCTACAAAAACACCTGTGGCGTTTACTACCGAATGGGTTTTAATCTCGTATTTCGCTCCCCTAATTTGATCTTCCAGTTGTACGCCAGTAATAATACCTTCCTCGTCTTTTTTCAATCCCGTAACTTGCATGTAGTTTATCACTACACCACCAGCATCTTCTACGGTTTGGGCTAAATTTATGGCCAAACGGGTATCGTCAAACTGCCCATCATGATACACCACTCCCCCATACAGATCCTCTTCAATCAGATTCGGAATAAAATCCATCACTTCCTCTTTAGAAATATGTTCTGAGGGCCCGAGTCCCAGCTCACCCGACATTTTATCATATACCTTCAACCCCAAGGTGTAAAAGGTACCTCCCCACCAACGGTAATTGGGAATAATGAACTTTCTATTTTCAAACAAATGAGGTGCATTGTTTCTTAAAATCCCACGCTCCTTCAACGCTTCCAATACCAAAGAAATATCTCCTTGCGCCAAATACCTTACCCCGCCATGTACCAATTTGGTACTCCTAGAAGAAGTTCCTTTGGCAAAATCATAACGTTCAACGAGTAGCGTTTTTAATCCGCGAGATGCCGCATCAACGGCTACACCCAAACCACTAGCTCCTCCTCCAATGACTACTAAGTCCCAGACTTGAGAGCTATCTTTTAATTTTTCTAAGGAAGTATTTCTATTCATTGATTTCGGTAGTTGCGGTAGCCCATCCCAGGCTTCGGTTTATGGCTTCTTGCCAATTCTTTAAATGTGCTTTAACGGTTTTTAATGGCATATCCGGATTAAATTCTTGATCCAATAGCCACTTATCTTTTAAAGTATCAAGCGTATGGATTCCTGCTCCCATACTGGCAAAAAAAGCGACTCCCATAGATGTTGTTTCCAGTAAGCTAGGTTTCAAAACAGCTATTTTAGAAATATCAGATTGAAACTGTAGTAAAATTTTGTTTGCCGCAGCGCCACCATCTGCGCGTAACTGCTGAATAGGCACTTCCAAATCCTGCGACATGGCATTTAGTAAATCGTTTACTTGAAAGGCAATACTTTCCAATGCGGCTCTAGTCAATTCTGCTTTTGTGGTACTTCGTTTTATTCCGAAAATAGCACCTCTGGCATCCGGATCCCAGTAAGGAGCTCCTAATCCGGTTAAAGCGGGTACAAAATAAACACCTCCATTGTTGGGCGCTTCGGAGGCGATAATTTCACTTTCGTGGGCTTCGGAAATAAAACCCAATTCATCGCGTAACCATTGAATTAAAGCACCACCTACAAATACGCTTCCTTCTAAAGCGTAGGTAGTTTCATTCCCTAATTTCCAACCAATAGTGCTTAGCATTTTATGCGAAGAAGAAACAATCTCGCTCCCAGTATTCAGCATCATAAAACATCCCGTACCATAGGTGCATTTAGCCATACCGGGATCAATACATAACTGTCCAAATAATGCTGCCTGCTGATCACCAGCTATTCCAGTAATGGGAATAGAATGCCCCAAAATGCTTTCATCCGTATGCGCTAAAACTCCAGAATTGTTGACCACTTTGGGCATCATGGATACGGGAATACCAAAAAGCGCTAATAATTCCACATCCCATTCTAAGGTGCGAATATTAAAGAGCAAAGTTCTACTTGCATTGCTATAATCTGTGATATGCGATTTTCCTTTGGTCAACTTCCAAATCAACCAAGAATCAATGGTTCCAAAGGCTAATTTTCCTTGTTGGGCTAATTCTTTGGCATCCGTTACATTATCTAAAATCCATTTAATTTTTGTAGCAGAGAAGTACGGATCGATTACCAATCCAGTCTTCTCGGTAATGGCTAATGACCTTCCTCGCGATTTGAGGCTTTTACAATAGGCTGATGTTCTGCGATCTTGCCAAACTATGGCGTTATACAATGGTTTACCTGTTTCTCTATTCCACACCACGGTGGTTTCACGCTGATTAGTAATTCCAATACCAGCAATACTCTTTACCGGAATATGTCCTTTTTCAATCGCCATTTTTGCTGTAGCTAATTGCGACTTCCAGATGGTTTCTGGATCATGTTCTACCCAACCAGAACGGGGAAAAATTTGCTTGAACTCCTTTTGATCAAAAGCCGTAACCTTAAAATCTGAATCATAAATAAACGATCGAGAACTGGTGGTTCCTTGATCTAAGGCCAATATGTATTTTTCAGAATTCAATTAGCTTTTATCTTTTACGGAGAGACCTAAGGTAAACTCGGCAACCAACTCTGGGTTTTCGGGGTAATTAACATAGGCATTTACATGAATAGGTTTGGTAACTCGCTCCTTGGTACGGATGGTTTCATCCACGCATTCTCCAATAAAATCACCGGCTTCCGAAATAAAATAAACATCACTTTCTGGACGCTTAATAAAAT
>CAJXPI010000123.1 GCA_913057875.1 uncultured Flavobacteriales bacterium | reverse complement strand
CTACACAGAGTAGATCGTCGGCAGCGTCAGATGTGTATAAGAGACAGAAGTAATTTGAAATCTCATTTGGACGATGAAAAGTTCTGGGCACTTTAAAATCAAACCAATCACTTAAAGGAAAGTCAAATCCTATTCCATGCATGAAATTAAATAACGATTTCTTTAATCCGTCACTAAATTTAGTATGATCAGTTCCTTTTGGATCCGTATGAATTAAATCATTATTGGCAAAAGTTCCTAGTTCAGGATTGACCTTCTCAACTTCAAAATTTTCTGGGTGTAAACCAATAGGACTATGAGCGGTCATTGAAAACTGATGCCAATAGGCAGATTGAATAATTCCACTCTCAAACAATTGTCTAACAATCTCTAACGAGTCAATGGTTTCTTGTTTGGTTTGGGTAGGAAATCCATACATTAAATACGCATGAACCATAATACCTGCCTGTGTAAAGCTATGCGTTACTTTAGAAACCTTTTCTATACTAACGCCCTTCTTGATTAACTTTAATAACCGGTCTGATGCTACTTCCAGACCGCCAGATACGGCAATACAACCCGCCATTTTCATGAGTTGCGTTAATCCAGGAGAAAAACTCTTTTCAAACCGAATATTGGTCCACCAGGTGATTTGAAGATTTCTCTTCAAAATTTCAAGCGACAAATCTCTTAGTAGCGCAGGAGGTGCCGCTTCATCTACAAAATGAAAACCCGTCTCTCCGGTTTGGGCTACGATGGTTTCAATTTGATCACATAAATGTTGCGCGGTTACCGGTTGGTAGCGTTTTATGTAATCTAAACTAATATCACAAAACGTACATTTTCCCCAATAACACCCATGTGCCAAAGTTAGTTTATTCCATCGTCCATCGCTCCATAAGCGGTGCATGGGATTGGCAATTTCTATCACCGAAATGTATTTGCTCAGCGATAATCCCGTATAATCAGGCGTTCCTACTTCCCAATGATTAAAATCGGGTTCTGGTGCTCCATTAATGTACTGTACTTTATTATCTACTAACGTCAATGTACGTTTCAGCGACTTCAGGTTTCGTTTACCTTCTAGGTATTCTAGTAAAATGGAAAGTGGAGCTTCCCCATCATCTAAGGTGATATAGTCAGTGTACTTAAATACACGCGTATCGGTAAGCGAACGTAATTCGGTATTGGGATAGCCGCCACCCAGTGTTACGGTAACATCTGGATAGTTTGCCTTTAGGTATTGGCCCACTTTTAAGGCTCCATATAAATTACCTGGAAACGGAATAGAAATGGCAACCATTTTAGGAGCAAACTTCTGCAGACTCTTCTCTAATTCATCAATGATTAATTCATCAATAAAATGAGGTTCATCTTCTACGTGTGCATGAATTTCATCAAAAGAACTGGCAGCAACGGCTATTTTCTCGGCATATCGACTAAATCCAAAGTCTGGATCAATGGCCTCGACTATTAGGTCAGCCATATCTTCTAGATATAGCGTGGCCAAATGCTTGGCTTTATCTTGAATTCCAACCTCACCAAAAGCCCAATCCAAGTCTTCTAAGGTTTGAAAGCGTGATGCTTCGGGTAGAAAATTACGGGTTACAATGCTATGCGCCAAGGTAGGATTGTTTCCTTGCAAAAAGGCCACAACTGCATCTACCGTATGAATATAAGTTTGACTTAGAGCGTTAATACGAAGTCCATTTTCCGAAAGTTCTATGGCATGATGAGCAATAATGTCAAAGATGCTGGTAAAACCTTCTTTTGAAAACAATCGTAAGGTCACATCCAATCCTAAGTCAATTTGTTCGGTAGGAATGTTTTTGGTGTTGAAGAAACCTTTTAAATATGCCGTAGCCGGGTAGGGAGTGTTCAACTGTGTGAACGGTGGCGTAATAAATAAAATGGTGGTTTCTTGCTTCAAAATATCTATGGCTTTTCTATTTGCAAGATTACACATTATCCGTAAAAGAAGGGGTAGGCTTTTTGTAATTAAGGGGACAAAAAAAGAGGGCTAAAAGCCCTCTCTAGTATTTAATTTATTTCTCAACTAACTCACCCGGCTTTCGCATATGTGTGTTTTTTGCTTTTCTAAAGTCTACCGCTACTACTTTGTATTCCGGACATTTAGCTTCGCTATCGTGTACATCTCCTGTCAGGTTATTTACCATAATTTCAGGAAAGTGGAAGGTTGTGCTTAATACGCCTTGACGAACTTCATCCGTAATAGAAGCACGAATGTCTACTTTTCCTCTAGGAGATTCTACACAAACCATATCGCCATGTGCAATGCCTTTTTCTTTGGCATCCGTAGGGTTCATCATCAATACATCTTCGGTATGAATCAATACATTGTTGGTTCTACGCGTCATCGCTCCACAGTTGTAATGCTCTAAATCACGATTGGTAGTGATTATATATGGATATTTTTTAGCATGTTCTACAATCTCTTCTGATTCTCTCCAATCAAAATAAGCTAGGTTTCCTTTCCCGTTTTTGAATTCCGTTTGATGCAAGATTTGGGTATCGGTTCCATCTTCAGCCACCGGCCATTGTAATCCGAATTTACCCAATCTATCCCACGTAATTCCTTTAAAGAAAGGTACAATTTGGTTGATTTCCTCTAGCATGTTTGCCGCATCATAATCCGGTTGTTCATAACCCATTTTATTCATGATGTCTACAATGATTTGACCATCTGCTTTTGAATCACCAATAGGCTCAACTACTTTTTGAACACGTTGAACTCTCCGTTCTCCGTTAGTAAAAGTACCGCTCTTTTCTAAAAATGATGCTCCTGGAAGAACAACGTCAGCTAGCTTAGCGGTTTCCGTCATGAACAACTCTTGAACTACCAGTAAATCTAGATTATTCAATGCTTTCATAACTTTTTGGGTATTCGGATCAGTTTGAACCACATCCTCCCCAATAATCCACATTGATTTTAACGTGCCTTCTAGAGCTGCGTCAAACATCTCTGGAATTTTATATCCCACTTCTTGTGGAACTTCAACTCCATAAAAATCATGGTATTGTGCATTTACTTCATCTTTGGTGACGTCTAAATAACCCGCTCCTTGATGCGGTTGCACTCCCATATCAGCCGAACCTTGAACGTTATTTTGTCCACGTAGCGGATTTACACCCACACCTGGACGACCAATATTTCCAGTCAACATCGCTAAATCTGCAATTTGTTGAACGGTGTACGTTCCTTGAGAATGCTCCGTTACTCCTAATCCATGGAAACTCATGGCATTTGGAGCAGATGCATAAGCTAATGCTGCTTCACGAACTAATTTTTGATCTACTCCGGTAACGCGTTCCATTTCATCAACATCTAATTTTAAGATGCTTTTTCTGAAATCGCTAAACCCATTGGTTCTTGTATCAATAAATGAAGTGTCTTCTTTGTTTTCTGATAAGATGAAATACATCATCATATTTAATAAAGCCACATTGGTTCCCGGACGAAGAGGTAAGTGATACGTAGCGTATTCTGCTAACTCCGTGCGTCTTGGATCAATAACAATAGTGGTTTTATTTTTCATGGCAAATTGCTTCATCTTCGCACCAGTCACCGGGTGGCCGCTACTTGGATTAGCTCCAATTACCATAATACAATCGGTTACTTTTAGGTCTTTCACCGAGTTGGTGGCTGCTCCTGTACCAAAAGATCGTTGCATTCCTAACGCAGTAGGCGAGTGACACACGCGTGCGCAACCATCAATATTATTCGTTCCTACTACCGCACGAATAAATTTCTGCATTAAGTAGTTCTCTTCATTGGTACAACGCGCAGAAGAAATTCCGGCAATAGAATCTGGACCAAACTCTTTGATTTGAGAATTGAAGGTACTCGCAATTTTCTCATAAGCTTCATCCCAAGTTGCTTCCACAAATTCACCTTCTTTTTTAATTAATGGGGTACGTAAACGTTCTGGATGATCATAGAAACCAAATGCATAACGACCTTTCACACACGTATGGCCTTGATTCACTTCTGCATCTAATGGCGCTTGAATACTCTTGATTTCTCCATCTAATGTGGCTACTTCTAGGTTACATCCTACACCACAATAGGTACAAATGGTACGCGTAGTTTCTTTAGTGGCCACACTTTTAGATTCAAATATATCAGAGATGGCAGAGGTTGGACAGGCTTGCGCACATGCTCCACACGATACACATTCGGAATCGTTAAACGACTGATCCATACCCTTGATGATATGGTTGTCAAAACCACGGCCTGCCATGCTCAATACGAACTGTCCTTGCACTTCATCACAGGCACGTACACAACGGTAACAGTTAATACACTTCGATAAATCAGAAGTCATGTACGGGTGAGATAGATCTTTTGGGGTATCTAAATGATTCGCGCCTTCTGGGTAACGTACATCACGTAAGCCCACTTCGGCCGCTACATCTTGTAATTCACAATTTCCACTTACCTCACACGTTAAGCATAATAGCGGGTGATCAGAAATCACTAACTCTACAATGTTTCTTCTTAGTTTTTGAATATTTGGGGTATTTGGCAATAAATGCATGCCTTCTGAAATAGGCGTATGACATGAAGCCATGGCCTTGGTTCTTCCGCCTTGTTCCAACGCTACATCAACGCTACACACCCTACATGAACCAAACGGATCTAAATTAGGTGCATCACAAAGGGTAGGTACTGGATTATCTCCTAAGTGACGTTTCATAAACGTCAGCATGGTTTCTCCAGGAATCATTTCATAAGGTTTGTTGTCTATATATGCAATTTTCATAAACGTCTTCTTTTTACTGGATTCGTAGCCTATTTGTTAGTGGTGAAATATTGTTTTAGCTCATCATCAAAATACATCAGTGCATTTTTTACCGGTAATGGAAGTCCACCACCCAAAGCACATAAAGAGCCTTGTTGTAGGGTTTCTAGTAAGTCGGTAAATAGCTCTCTATCAATTTGGAAATCTTCGGTTCTTGCCTTGTGAAGTAATTCCTCTCCACGTTTTGAGCCTAATCTACATGGGAAACATTTACCACAACTTTCAAATGAAGTAAACTCAAATAAATGTTCTAAATATTCAATCATTGGAAAGGATTCCGGAATGCACACAATGGTAGCATGTCCTAATAAGAACCCGTTTTCAGAGAACGATTCAAAATCTAAAGTTAAATCGTCAATTTTTGTTACGGGAACCAAACCACCTAAAGGACCTCCGGTATGCATCGCTTTTACCGGCATGGTAAATCCACCTCCTAAATCATCAATTATGGTGCGTAGGGGAGTTCCCATTTCTACCTCATAAATTCCAGGCTGATTAAAGTGACCATCTAATGAAACCAGTTTTGTTCCCTTTGATTTCTCCGTACCCAGTTTAGCGTAATCTTTCCCGCTAGTTTCGAAAATGTGGTAAAGTGCCGCCAGTGTTTCTACGTTGTTCACTACCGTTGGTTTCCCAAATAATCCTTCTTGAGTTGGATAAGGAGGTCTAATTCGTACTTCTGGACGTTGTCCTTCAATAGACGATAAAAGAGCGGTTTCCTCACCACAGATATAAGCACCTTGGGCTTTAATAATCTTAAAATGGAAATCGAATCCCGTACCCATAATGTTTTCACCAATTAAACCGGCCTCCGTCATTTTATCAATGGCTTTCTGAATAATAATAGGAGAGTCTGGATACTCCGCACGGATGTATAATACGCCCCAGCTTGATCCAATGGCATAACCTGAAGTTATCATACCAAATAGCAACTGATACGGTTGTTTCTCCATGATGTATCTATCCGAATACGCTCCCGGATCACCTTCATCCGCATTACATACCACGTAACGAATATCAGCAGGTGTATCGGCCGCACTTTTTAGCTTGATGCCCATAGGGAATCCAGCGCCACCACGACCACGCACTTGCGAATCCATAATTTCTTGCAAGCATTCTGATGGAGTCATGTCAAACATTTTCCCCATCAATCCTGTCAGGTAATCTATACCATCAAAAGGCTTGGTTAATGCAGGAGCACAATTGGCTTTTACATTATAGGTATCTTCATGCGGCACATCATTATCGTAAATAATCCGTGCAATTTCAGATTCGGATTTGGCAGAATAGTTATTCCCATTTACATGGAAAGCTCCATTTTCATGGCAACGACCCAAACAGGTCATATGCCCAATTTCAGAAACATCTAAATGTTTAGAAAGCTCTTTCGTTACCTTTTCTTGAGTTCCGGCACATAAACAAGCCGAACCGTTACACACATATGCCTTCTTTCCCTTGTTTTCGGGTTTCATAAAATCATAGAAAGTGGCGGTTCCAAAAGCATTGGCATCTCCAATTAAAAACTCTTTTCCAAGCTCTTTTAATTTCTCTTTATCCGGAGTACCAGTTTCTAATGAAAGCTTACCCAATCTATCGAATAGATTGTCTTTTAGTCCTTTACGATCGGAAAGGTGTCTAAGATTTTTTGACATAGTTAACGGTTTAAAATTATGGTTCCACAAGATATCAAAAAATATCAGTTCTATTAGATTTCCTTACCCTAAAGTAAATTTTTATTAACGTAGGAATTAGATCCATAAATGGGAAAATTTTAGTTGATTTGCGGCCTTTAAAATGTGACCATCTCAATTTATACTTTGTAATGCAAAAAAGAACGAATGCGCAACCGCCAGTAAAATTTACAGGAATAAAATCTAAGGAAGTAGAATCAACTGCTGCGGGTATTAAAGCGGTAACTTCAGCGGTAAAACACGTCATGGATGAAATGGGTTTACCTAGAGCCGTAAAAGCCTTAAATGCCATGAATCAAAAAGATGGTTTTGATTGTTCGGGGTGTGCATGGCCAGATCCAGATGGTCATCGTTCTGGATTAGGAGAGTATTGTGAAAATGGCGCCAAAGCCATTGCAGAGGAAGCCACTACGAAAAAAGTAGATCCTGCATTCTTTGCTAAGCATTCGGTAGAAGAAATTGGTTCTTGGTCTGATTACCGTATTGGAAAATCGGGTAGGGTAACGCAGCCTATGATGGTGAAGCAAGGTGAAACGCATTATTCTCCTATTTCATGGACCGAAGCATTTAAGTTAATAGGGAAAGAGTTGAATCAATTAGCTTCCCCTAATGAAGCTGTATTCTATACCTCGGGTAGAACTAGTAACGAGGCAGCTTATATGTACCAGTTGTTTGCGCGTCAATTTGGTACCAATAACCTTCCAGATTGTTCTAACATGTGCCATGAGTCAAGTGGTGCGGGATTAAGTCAAACCGTGGGTATTGGTAAAGGATCGGTTACACTTGAAGATTTTGAACATGCCGAATTGGTATTGGTTATTGGACAAAACCCAGGTACCAACCATCCCAGAATGTTATCGGCCTTAGAGGATACCAAAAAGAACGGAGGTAAGATTATATCTATTAATCCGCTAAAAGAAGCGGGATTGATGAATTTTAAGCATCCGCAAAAACCAAAACATATACTAGGTAAAGGGGTTCAGCTAACCGATTTGTTCTTACAAGTACGCATAAACGGTGATGTGGCTTTGTTAAAAGCTTTCATGAAATTGTTACTGGAAGCCGAAGCAAAGATGCCTGGAACGATACTAGATCAAGAATTCATATCTAACAAAACTTTAGGTTTTGAAGAGTTGCGTACGGACTTAAATAACTACGCATTTGACGAGTTAGTAGAACAGTCGGGAATTCCGGAGGCACAAGTACGTGAAGCGGCTCAAATGCTAATAGAGCGTAAGAAAATCATTATTTGTTGGGCCATGGGATTAACCCAGCATAAAAATGGGGTGCACAACATTCGTGAGGTTGTGAACTTACTTCTAATGAAAGGAAGTATTGGTAAAAAGGGAGCAGGTACATGTCCCGTACGTGGCCATAGTAACGTGCAGGGAGATAGAACCATGGGGATTTGGGAAAAGCCAAAACCACAGTTCTTAAACAATTTGCAACGCGAGTTTGATTTTGCCCCGCCTCATGCGCACGGATTTGATGTAGTGGAAGCTATTGAAGCCATGCATGCTAACACGGCTAAGGTGTTTATTGGAATGGGAGGTAACTTCATTTCGGCTACTCCAGATACAGAGATTACGGCAGAGGCGTTACGTAATTGTAGTTTAACGGTTCATGTGTCTACTAAATTGAATAGAAGTCATGTGGTACACGGAAAAACTGCTTTGATTTTGCCTTGTATTACGCGTTCTGAAAAAGACGTTCAAAAAACAGGAACTCAATTTGTCACCGTAGAAGATTCTATGGGCGTGGTGCACGCATCCGAAGGGAAACTAAAGCCCTTATCGAATCAGTTATTGAGTGAGCCGGCTATTGTAGCGCGTATGGCGCAATCTACTCTAATGCCCGATGCCAGTACCGATTGGGCGGGGTTTGAAACCAACTACGATTTAGTAAGAGATAAAATTGAAGCCACTATTCCTGGATTTAAAGATTTCAATACCCGTGTGCGTTTACCGGGCGGATTTTATTTGCCAAATAATTCAAGAGTAGGCGATTTTACGCCAACTCCTACAGGAAAAGCAAACTTCACCATTAACAAACCTTCAGAGGTAAAGTTAAAAGAAGGCGAATTTGCCATGATGACTATTCGTACCCATGATCAATTTAATACCACTATTTACGGTCTGCACGATCGTTATAGAGGGATTTACAATGAGCGTAGAGTCATTTTAATGAATGCAAAAGATATTGCCCAGCAAGGCTTAAAAGCCAATGATGTAGTAGATATTATTTGCGAAGATGACGGACATAAAAGAGTCGCTGAAAAGTTTATTGTATATCCGTATGACATTCCAGTAGGCTGTTCGGCTACATACTTCCCCGAAGCAAATGTGTTGGTTTCCTTAAAGAACAAAGCTGAGATTAGTAATACGCCAGCCTCAAAGCTTATTGTGGTTAGGGTAGAGAAGAGTACGGAGTAATAGAAATGAAAGTTTTTAGTGCTATTTATTATTTTCAATAGGAACGCTAAATTTATTTCTCTTTATACTTTTTTCATTTTTTTGCTTTATCGCTACCGCGATACGCTTAAATGTCCGAATGGATATTTTCCCCAAAAAAACGTAAACAAC
>CAJXPI010000122.1 GCA_913057875.1 uncultured Flavobacteriales bacterium | reverse complement strand
CTTTTTTATCACTTTTTAATACCATATTCCATTACCCTGTTGTAAAATTGTTGGCGTTATGTACAAGAAATTATTACTTGTTATTGTTTTGGTTTGTTTAGGCTTATCTAATTTGTTATATGCTCAAGATTCGGATAGTCTAAAGACTACTGGTACTTCTGGATTTGATGTGGATTTTAGTGAATTAGATTCATTCAAACTAATTGATACCGTACTAAACGAATTCTATCAATATGAAAAAGATGGTCGGCATTTTTATTCCGGTTTGGGTAATCCAGGATTGAATTATTCTACGATGCTTTTTAAAACCCTGGAATACGGTTTTCATACAGGAGAGACGGGTTTTCTTAATAACTTTGATATTCAACCTAATAACCTTGTTTATAATACGAATATTCCTTTCGCAAGGGTTTCATACAAAGATGGCCCTAAGAAGTATCAAAACTTTGATGTTTTGTTTTCTGAAAGTATCAATAGTAGATTGAATTTTACTGTTGGTTATAATACCCAAAGTTCTACAGGATTTTATTTAAATCAAGAAACAATTACTAAAAGATTTGATTTTCAAACATCTTTTCGAAATAGGGAAAATACTTACGGGGTGTTTTTTAGGTTTAAAGTTAGGAATGGAAGTGCTCAGGAGAATGGTGGTATCAAAAGTGATTCTCTTTACAATGAATTAACCCTTTTGAGTCCTTTCGATATTAATAATAATAAATTGAGAGTTCAAGTTTGGAAGGAAGAAGCCGTTAATAATTATGATTATAGAAATGTATACGTTAACCAGTATTTCTCTATCATCAAGGGAGCCAATAAAAAAGACTTTGGTTTAACCGTTGGACTTGAAAATGATGGAGGTTACAATGATATTTGGTATGAGGGTTTTATTGTTGATTCTAATTATTATAAACAGTTGTTCGATTTTGATGTAGTCGATTCTAGTTCAGTATATGATCAAAGCAAATTGTTTTATGTTAAAAACAAGGGATATTTTAAATTGGATAATTTATTCTTTCAGAATGCAATTATTGCTGGTATTGGGTATGATTATTTTGAAAATAAAAATATTCAACGTTTTGATGCCTTTTCGAGTACTGAAATCTATGCAACACTACCTCATTGGGAAATTGGAGAAACTGTTTTGAATGGAAGTTTTACAAAGGGTATTTCTGGGTATAACTCTGAAGGATTGGAACTGGCTGGAGATATAAATATACCTATTATGGATAGTGTTTTTGAGGTTAAAGTTTCTGGTCACCACCTTAGAAGTTTGACGGATTATAAAAAGCTTGTTTATGGTGGGAATACTATTTCTTGGAATAACGATTTTTCATATTGTACCTCAATGGGTGGAGATTTGGATTTGGTGTTTGACAAGTTGAAACTGCTTATACACGGTGAATACGAAATGAATGGCAATTACGTTTATTTTGCTAGCAATGGTTTGCCTAACCAAATGGATAATTCCTTTTCTCGTTATTTGTTAAAGCTTGAAAAACGTTTTGCTTTGGGTAATTATCATTTTGATGTTTCTGTAATCAATCAAGGTGTGGATGAAGGTGTACCGGTTAATCTTGCCGAATGGGTTGGTGTGGTTTCGTTCTACTATCAAAGAATGTTGTTTAAAAATGCAATGGAGTTACGATATGGGATTGATTACTGGCAATTTTCGCGTTATTATGCTGATGCTTATGCTCCTTTCACAAGATCATTTGTGTATCAAAACTCCTATGAAGTAGGTGATTTCCCATATTTGAATTTTTATATTAGTGCGAGGATTAAAGGGGCTCAAGGTTTTGTTAATTTTCAAAACATTGGGCAATTTGTCTTTAGGGAGAATTATATGATGACACCCACATATGCCATGCAAGACTTCGGAGTATCCTTTGGTTTGAGATGGGATTTCTATAATTAATTATGTTTTTTGCTTTTTCTTTTTGGCAGCCGGAAACAAGACATTATTTAAAATAAGTCTATAGCCGGGTGAATTAGGGTGGAGGTTCAGGTCGGTTGGTGGGTCTCCAACCATATGTTGGTAGTCTTCAGGATCGTGTCCCCCATAGAATGTCCATTGCCCTTTACCAAATGTTCCATGTATGTATTTGGAGCTATTTAGACCTTTGTTTTGGCCCATAATTAGAACACCGGGTTTTATTAAATTGGAGTAGTATGCGGTTGTCTGTCCCATGAAACCTTTAATAACTTTGGTATGGTTTTGACATAACATGGTAGGTACGGGATCCCATTTGGCGGAGAAGTCGAAAAGGGAAAATAAATCAGCAGTCTCTGGTGTTTTGGAATGAATGGGTGTAGCGTCAATATTGGAGTATTCGTATTGTAGGGGATTCGTTACTAATTTAAAATTTTCAAAGGCTAATGTTTGGTCAAAATCTAGTTCTTGCTGTGCATTTGGGGATGCTGGATCATGATCATACATCCTTTCGCAAATGTCGGTATTTTGGGCCGATAACGCTATGTCGTAGGAATCCGTTCCTGAACACATAGAAAAAAGGAAACCACCTCCAGCAATGTATTTTTTTATATTTATTGCCACTTGCAGTTTAAGCTGAGAAACTTTTTCAAAACCGAGTTTCGATGCGGAGGATTCTAAATCCAATACTTGTTGCTTATACCAATTGGCATTTTTATATGCAGAATAAAACTTGCCATATTGCCCGGTAAAGTCTTCGTGGTGCATGTGTAGCCAATCATATAAATGTAAGTTACCTTGAATAATTTCCTTATCGTAGATCACATCATATGGAATTTCCGCGTAGGTTAGAACCAAAGTAACGGCATCGTCCCAGGGTAATTTGCCTTTTGGGGAGTACACAGCGATTTTTGGTACTTTTTCTAACTTCATGACATCCATGTTAGCTTGAGGATTAGCAATGGATTGTTTAATTGCAATAGCTTGCGCATCAGAAATTATGGTATAGGAGACATTGCGGATAGTACATTCTGAACTTACAGGCCCTAAATTTTTGATTAAGAAACTTCCGCCCCTATAGTTTAAAAGCCATTCAACTTCTACATTTTGGTTTAAGACCCAATAGGCAATACCATAAGCTTTTAGGTGATTTTTTTGCCCGGTTTCATCCATAGGTATTAGGATGTAGCTTGCTTGGGTGTTAAATATGACACCTAAAATAACTGCGAAAAGAGTTATGTATTTTTTCACTAAAGAATTTATTTAAAAGGGTGCCAAATCATCACCACCCGGAACATCTTCATTCATTTTACTAGAAACGGTGTAATTACCACCAAAGTCATCCGATTGAGGCAAAGCACTTCCAAAGGACATTTCGTTATAATCGTTATCTACGAATTTTGCCAAGTGATCAATAAATTTAAGTTTTACTGTGTCTACCTTACCATTTCTGTGTTTGGCGATAATTAACTCGGTAATACCTTCTACTGAATTTCCTTCTTCGTCTTCAGTAAAGCCGTAGTAACTTGGGCGGTAAAGAAACATTACAATATCGGCATCTTGCTCAATTGCTCCAGACTCCCTTAAATCGGAAAGCATTGGACGTTTATGCCCTGTTCTTGTTTCAACGGCACGACTCAACTGAGAAAGGGCAATAACCGGGACACTAATTTCTTTGGCAATACTCTTTAAAGATCTAGATATTGTTGAAATTTCCTGTTCACGATTTCCACCAGATCCACCTGCAGTCATTAGTTGCAAATAATCAATTACAATTAGTTGAATATCGTGTTGCGATTTTAAACGTCTACATTTAGCTCGTAACTCAAAGACTGAAATAGCGGGTGTGTCATCAATAAACAGAGGTGCTTTTGAAAGATTATCAATTTTGGAGGTTAGTTGCTCCCATTCATAATCGGTTAGTTTCCCTTTTCTTAGTTTCTCCGATGTTAATTGCGTTTCGGCAGAAATTAACCTAGTCACCAATTGTACGGATGACATCTCCAAAGAAAAAACGGCTACTCCTTTGCCAAAGTCTACAGCGGAGTTTCTCGCCAAAGTAAGTGAAAATGATGTTTTACCCATCGCAGGTCTTGCTGCAAGAATAATTAAATCCGATGGTTGAAGACCGGAGGTCATTTCATCCAAATCACGGAATCCAGTAGGTACTCCCGAGACACCTTCTTCTTTATTTCCTAGCTCTTCAATTTTTGAAATTGCTTGTTGAACTAAAGAAGACATACTATCTCCTGTTTTCTTAATGTTACTCTGAGCTACTTGGAATAGGTCATTTTCGGCCTCATCCAGTAAATCAAAGACATCTGTTGAGTCATCAAAAGCTTTGGTAATGGTACCAGTTGAAATTCGAATTAACTCTCTAAGAATATGCTTTTGCGCAATTATACGCGCATGAAATTCAATATTGGCAGCGGAAGCAACTCTATTAGTTAATTGTGAGATGTAATATGGCCCACCTACAAAATCTAAATCTCCAGTAGTTTTAAGTTTTTCAGTGACCGTTAATAAATCAATCGGCATTGATTCGCCAAATAGTTCTTTAACTGCGGAATAAATTTTTTGGTGAGCCTCTTTGTAAAAGGATTCCGGTGCAAGAATATCAATTACATCATCAACTGCTTTTTTTTCTAACAATAAAGCTCCTAAGACCGCTTCTTCTAATTCTAATGCTTGTGGTGGAACTTTTCCAATATCCAGACCTAAACCAGGTGCTGTAGCATTTGATTTTTTGAATTTGGTATTAGGAATTTGTTGACTCATTGATAGCTTTAAGTTTTTACAATAATACGTGTTCTCCCATTAGGCATTTAAGATAATGCATAATACATTTCCTAACAACTTTTGCTAATGGGTTATTAACATTTGTGAATAAGTGATTTACCCTGTTTTATTTAGCGTAAACACCCATTTCACAGAATTTGTTTATTCGTGACTCTATCAATTCTTCAGTTGGTATTTCTTCAAGTGAAGCAATTGTTTTTACCACCTCTTTTTTTACTCGTTTAATAGTTTCGGGTTTGTTAGAGTGCGCGCCTCCCGGTGGTTCTTTTATTACTCCATCAATTAACTTGTTTTTCAACATGTCTTTAGGAGTTAACTTTAAGGCCGCAGCCGCTTTCTCTTTATGCTCCCAGGATCTCCATAGAATAGAACTACAAGATTCAGGAGATATTACAGAGTACCACGTGTTTTCAAGCATCATTACTTTATCACCAATTCCAATACCCAATGCCCCACCTGAAGCACCTTCACCAATTACGATACACATCACAGGAACTTTTAGTTGGAACATTTCCAATAAGTTTTTGGCGATAGCCTCTCCTTGCCCTCTTTCTTCGGCTTCTAATCCGGGATATGCTCCAGGAGTATCAATTAAAGTGATAATTGGTTTATTGAATTTTTCAGCCAGCTTCATTAATCTTAAAGCTTTTCTATATCCTTCTGGATTAGCCATTCCGAAATTTCGGTATTGACGCATTTTGGTGTTTATACCTTTTTGTTGGCCAATAAACATGTAAGATTTCCCATCAATAGACCCTAGTCCACCAACGATAGCTTTATCGTCTTTTACGTTTCTATCACCATGTAACTCTACAAAGTTACCATCAGTCATACCCGTAATATAATCAAGAGTATAAGGTCTTTCTGGATGTCTAGAAACTTGAACCCGTTGCCAAGGTGAGAGCTTGGCGTAAATATCTTTTTTAGTTTCGTTTATTTTCTTCTTCAAATCATTAATGGTTTGAGAAGCATCAACCTGACCAACTTCAGCAATTTCCATAGCCTTTGTTAATTGCTCTTCTAAATCGGCAATTGGCTTTTCAAAATCTAAATATGCTGCCATATGTTCTTAATTTTTAAATAAAAATATAAACACCGAAAATAAGGATATTCCATATTACTCGGGATGTAATCAATTAAATTATTTTGGGGCGCGATAATAAAAGTAAAACGCCAATAAGCCAAAGAAAAAGTTAGGAATCCACACTGCGATGAAAGGATCTAAACCGGCTTTTGTAGCATAAACCTTAGTAACTTGCATGGCAAATATGTAAATGAAGATAATGCCTACACTAACTGCTAAATGTAATCCAATTCCACCACGCACTTTTCTACTAGCGAAGGAGACCCCAATTAGAATTAGGATATAGGTGGAAATGGGCATTGCCGTGCGCTGAAATTTCTCTACCTGATAAGTAGATATTAATTCGGACCCTCTCAGTTTTTCTGCCGCAATGAACTTATCCAATTCTGGTGTATCCATCATGGCGATGTTTTGATTTTTATTTTCAAATTCATCCGGCATAAATGAAAATGTGGTATCTATTATTTTTCCACCGTATAGTTCTTGTTGACCGTTTTTAAATTCTCTAATAAAATAGTTTCTTAACTCCCATTTATTGGTAGTGGTGTCCCATTGAATATAGTCTGCAAGAAGTTTATATTGTAGACTATCATCTTTTAGGATTTCGTAGGAGAATTTATAACCAATTTGACGGTCTACATTAAAGTTTTCGACATAAATAAAGTGCCCAGGTTTTATTTGTTTATGTAAATCGCGATGTGGGTTTTTGGCATGATATCCGACATAAGCCATTTCAAATGCCACTCTTTCTTTACTGGCATGAGGTACTACGAAATGATTAAAGTAAAAGGAAATAACTGCCAAAATGGTTCCGGCAATAAAATAAGGTGCGAGCAATCTGTTAAAGGATATACCTGAGGCCAAAATGGCTACAATTTCACTTTTAAATGCCATACTGGAAGTGAAAAGAATAACAGATAAGAAGATAAGGAGTGGACTAAATAAATTAGCATAGAAGAAAACAAAATTGAGGTAGTAGTCAAAAACGATTTCTTCCATGGGCACATCATGCTTTAGAAAATCATCTAATTTTTCAGAAACATCAAAAATGATGGCAATAACCATCATTATTCCTAGTATAAAGAAGAATGTAGATAAGAACTTCCGAATAATATAAAGGTCTAGCTTTTTCAATTTATAGTCTTTGAGTGATTTGTTTTACCATATTGGGTTTCCAATTATCAAATGTACCATCCAAGATATGTTTTCGGGCTTCTTTGACTAACCATAAATAAAAACCTAAATTGTGAATGGATGCAATTTGAGCTGCTAAAATTTCTTTGGAGTGAATTAAATGACGCAAATAGGCTTTTGAATAAAATTGATCTACGTAAGTTGTTCCATCTGGATCAATTGGCGAGAAATCGTTTTCCCATTTTTTATTCTTGATATTGATAATTCCTTTACTTGTAAATAGCTGTCCATTACGTGCATTTCGAGTAGGCATTACACAGTCAAACATATCTACTCCTAAAGCAATTGATTCTAACAGATTTTCTGGAGTACCTACACCCATTAAATAGCGCGGTTTGTCTTTGGGAAGGATGTCACAAACTACCTCGGTCATAGCGTACATATCTTCATGGGGTTCGCCTACAGACAGACCGCCAATTGCATTTCCAAATGCGTTTTTGGAAGCAATATATTCAGCTGATTGAAGTCTTAAATCCTTGTAGGTACTGCCTTGAACTATTGGAAATAACGCTTGAGTATGGTTATACATCCCGGAGGTTTTATCAAATTGCGTAATGCATCGGTCTAACCAGCGATGTGTCATATGCATAGAATTCTTTGCATAATGGTAATCACATGGGTAAGGAGTACATTCATCAAAGGCCATCATAATATCGGCTCCAATTACTCTTTGTGTATCCATTACGTTTTCGGGCGTAAAAAGGTGCTTTGACCCATCAATATGAGAGGCAAATTTAACTCCCTCCTCTTTTATCTTATTTCTTCCAGATAACGAATACACTTGATAGCCACCAGAATCTGTAAGAATAGGTTTTTTCCAATTAATAAATTTATGCAACCCACCTGCTTTTTGCAAGGTGTCTAAACCTGGTCTTAGGTATAAGTGATAGGTATTGCCTAAAATTATTTGAGCTTTAATATCTTCATCTAATTCCCGCTGATGTACTGATTTTACGGTTCCAGCCGTGCCTACGGGCATAAAAATTGGAGTTTCAATTTTACCATGATCGGTAGTAATAACTCCCGCTCTAGCTTTTGATTGACTATCAGATTTTAAGATATCAAATTTCATAATTGCATAAATCTAGTTAGACTAGACAAATTTTTATTTGTTGAAAAGTTGGTGGCAAAGATAGTTGAAGGACTTACTCGGGCCCTATTTGACTATTATTTTTGATGCCCAACAAATGTTAATTTCTATTGGAGTTCTTTTTACCATATTTTCAGCTATTTGATATCGAATTGCACGGTATTCATGCCATTTTGCTTTGGGGATTGTGTATCACCATGTTAATAGGTTCGGTGTATCAGGTAGTTATTTTTGGGCGGTTGCTTTTTTATAATAGTAAAGGTGAGGAAATTGAGCCCGATCCTGTGTCCATAGTAATTGCGAGTAGAGATGATGCAAAAATGTTGCGAGAGCATTTACCTCTAATTATGAATCAGAAGGGAATAACCTATGAGGTTATTGTTGTAGATGACTGTAGTTATGATGATACGGTAGATGTTTTTAGGGAATTCAGTGCAAAATATGCAAATTTCAGAACCAGTAAGCTTGTTGAAAGTCGTGAGTTTGAGGGAGGAAAGAAGTACGCAGTTACTATGGGTATTAAAGCTGCCAAGTATCAAAATCTGGTTTTTATTGATGCTGATTGTTATCCGGATTCTGAAAACTGGTTAAAAAGAATGGGGCAGCGTCTCATGTATAAAAAGGTAGTTTTAGGTTATGGTCCTTATCGTAAGGAGGGAGGGTTGTTAAATATGCTAATTCGTTATGATACCTATAAAATTGCATCCCAATATTTGTCATTTGCTCTATGGGGTATTCCCTACATGGGAGTGGGTAGAAATATGGGGTACCATTCGTATTTGTACTTTGACGCCAAGGGGTTCACGTCTCATTTAAATGTGGTTTCAGGTGATGATGATTTGTTCGTTAATGAGGTTTCAAATTCAAAAAATACAGGAATTCAGATTGATCCGGAATCTTTTGTATATAGTATTTCTAAGAAAACTTATGCCAAGTGGGAATTCCAAAAAAGAAGGCATTTAACTACCGCTCCAAAATATAAGCTATCTCACAAAATCATGCTTTTAACTTTACCTATTTCACAGTACTTGTTTTATGGCTTTTTGATTTCACTTTTGCTGTTAAATTTTG
>CAJXPI010000121.1 GCA_913057875.1 uncultured Flavobacteriales bacterium | reverse complement strand
ATCTACACAGAGTAGATCGTCGGCAGCGTCAGATGTGTATAAGAGACAGTAAGTATAATGAGTTATTAGATCTCCATGAAAAAGGCTTAAACGCTGCTGTAATTGCTACAATTGGTTACCGATCTGATGACGATTCTACTCAGTACTCAAGAAAAGTAAGAAAATCAATTAATAACCTATTTGAAATATGAAATCATTTAAGCAGGCAATAATAATGGGGGGGACTGGAGCAATTGCTGTTTTTTTCGCTTCTTACTTGGGTATTCTTACCTGGGTTTTATTTGTAGCATGGGTAAGCTACTATCTGTTTGGCGCAAACGTTAAAACTGCTGCTTTAACTCTTATTCAACAAACTTTGGGTATATGTATTGCTATTATAATTCAATATGCAGGTATTTACCTTTCAGAGTATTCATCGTTTCTGGGTTTTCCCATTGCCGTTCTTCTGGTAATGATAGGGGTGTTTTATATTTCTAAGCTTAAATTTCTGAATAATACTCCAGCTTACTTTTTAGGAATGATTGTTTGGTTTGGTGCAGATACGGATATCGCATTAATCAATGCTACATGGTTGGTAACCACCCTGTTTTTGGGTTATTTGTTTGCTTGGATAAATTTAGCCTTAAGTAATCGTATTGAACCAAAAAGCATTTAACCATGAATAGTTATATCTTGATAACCTTAGCTTTTGTGGGAGGTGTCTTTTTAGCATTACAAGGTGGTTTGAATGCACAATTAGGAGTTTTGTTAAATAGCCCATTATTGGCCAGCCTCGTGGCTTTTACCAGTAGCATGCTATTTGCTCTTGTTTTCGTACTTCTTAGCTATAAATCGATTCCTTTAGTAATACAAGTAAAAGAGGTTCCGTGGTATTTGTGGTTTAGCGGAGGTTTATTCAGTGTTATTGGTATTAGTTTATATTATTATACCATTCCTAAATTAGGGATTTCCACCATGATATCTATCGGTTTGTGTGGTCAACTTATTTTTTCGGTAATAGCAGGAAACTACGGATGGTTGAACTTACCATCAGAGCCCTTAACAATTAAAAAAACAATCGGAGTATCTTCCATGGTTATTGGAATACTATTAGTCAACATTAAATGAAAAACATAACATCAAATATAGAAAACCTAACCTCTCTCTGGGAAAGTGTAAGTAAACCGTTTGATTCATTTTTTAAGGCGGAGGAATTTGATTACAGCCTTATTAAAAATTCAGATTGGCCTAATAGGTTATGGTTTAATACGGATATCAATACAGGAATGGTACAGAAGGCCAGAAAAGTATTACAATCATCTTCTTCAAAACTTATTATTCCCTATTGGGATATTTATGACAGCATCTCTTTTAGGATTTTAGAAAATAATGGATTTCAATTAAAGTTTGAACAAATGGGAATGGTTTTAAATAGATCTCGCTGTTATGATACACTTGAAGGAGTCAGTTTGAAAAAAGTAGCGAGTAAAAAAGAAGCAGAATTGTGGTCTAGGTTATTTAGAAAGTCTTTTGGGTACGACATAAACCCAATTTTAATAAATGTGTCACAAAATAACACGCATTATTACATCGCATATAACGAAAATGAAGCAGTGGGCACAGGGATTATCCATTTTACAAATAAAGTTTCCGGCATTCACTCTGTGGGTATTATTCCAAATCATAGAAGGAAAGGGTATGCAGAACAAATAATGAAAGCTTTAATTAATGAATCTATTGAAAAAGAAAGCCTCCGAATAACCTTGCAATCATCCGAAATGGGGAAAGGATTGTATCTGAAACTTGGGTTTAAAGAACAATTTAAAATAAAAAACTATGAACTTACAACTGATTAGAAATGCAACATTAAAAATGAAATATGCTGGAAAAACAATTCTCGTTGATCCAATGCTTTGTGAAAAAGAATCTATGGAGCCTTTTATGCCGGGATTGAATAGAAATCCCACCGTAGGATTAACAATTTCCGTAGAAGAAATTATTAATGGTGTTGACGCGGTGCTAGTTACGCATACTCACCCGGATCATTTTGATCAGGTATCGAGTGACGTACTGCCAAAAAACATCCAACTTTTTTCTACACCCATGGATTCTGATGTTTTTACAACACAAGGATTCAAAAATGTAAGTGTCATTGAAAAAATGATGGATTGGAAAAATATTAAAATTACAAGAATTGAGGGGCAACATGGAAGTGGTAAAATTTTACCCTTTATGGGAGCTGTTTCAGGCTATGTTTTTCAATCTATAGGAGAACCAACCATTTATATAATCAGTGACTCCATACTTATTGATACGGTTAAAAGAGCAATTAAGGAATTCAAACCGGATATTATTGTGACTAATTCGGGTAATGGTATTCTTCCAGGAAACGAGCAATATCCGGTAATAATGAATGAAAAACAAACGATTGAAGTTGCGAAATTAGCTAAGCAAGCAATCGTAATCTCAGTCCATTTGGAAGCAATAGATTTTAATCAAGGTACACGTAAATCTTTAGCCGAATTTGCTCATGAAAATGGTATTTCCAAAGATCAATTGTTAATTCCAATGGATGGGGAAAAAATGGATTTTGAAAAAAGGAATTAAAGACATTATGAACTTTGAGGGAAAATTCATCTACCGACTGATATTGTAAATGCAAAGAATTAATACACATGGGTCTTTAAATAATCTACAGGACTATAAATAGCTTAACCTTTTTTGCATTGGTTTTTTTGTTCGTTGAGGGGGCTTATTCTTTTTCAGAAAAAAAACTAAATTTATACTATTTCAAATAAGGAGATTACATCAACTCTTTCTGGGCAAACTAATAATGACCTCATATGCCAAATATGATTAATTATTTTCGAGAAATGAAAAATGAGTATTGAGGGTGAGGGATAAGGAAAAATGTTCCCATAATAGATCGACTTAATTAAGTACAAATCAAAAAGAAAGTTATGAAAACTACAATTTTAAAATACCTAAGCGTTTTCGTTGTTTATTTTATGGTGGATGTTACCTATCAAGTGGCATTTGGAATAAATTTTAGTCAAGGGGTTCAAGAAGCGGCAGGAATTCAACATCTATTTGTTTCCAGTATTCAAAATCCGATACTTATTTTTATCTGGTTTGCTATTATGACTGCAGCCATTGTTAAGTTGGTGGTAGAGCCGGCAGTTGCGGCTAAAAGTTTAAAGCAAGCAGCTATTAATGGTTTATTACTTGGTGTTACAGCCTACGCAACATTGGCATTGCCCAATAGCTGGTCTTTAATAAATTATCCTTTAAAATTGGTAATAGAAGTTGTAATGGAAGGTGTTTTGTTTGCGCCCATAGCATCTGTGGTGACCACATGGTGGCTGTTAAAAAGAAAAGGTCACGCTTAACTCTAGCTGACTCTTGTTTTTAATTGCTTTTAAATAAGTAATCCTTTGTGTACCCTCCATCCGTTCTAATTGGGTTTGGAAGATGACTTATAGAGGTCTAATTAAATTAATAAAACAGAATTCTTACTGTTCCCTTTTATTACCTTACTTTCGGAAGTTATGTTTTGGAAAAAAATACCTCTAAAGATTCTGTGTATTTGGATATGCATCCTTTTCGGAAAGCCCGTTTTTTTACATTCACAAACTGCTCCTTTAGATTACAAGCAAATCCTTGAGAATACGGCTAACCCAGACTCGGTTTTGCATGAAATGAGAAAGAAAAAAAACTTTTCAGATTCTGTTTATCAATCCAATATTACTATTGGTTTAGCTTTTTCTAAAGCCAACGAGTTGCGCACTTGGGAAGCGGTATTCTTACTGAAAAAGGCCAATATCCTTATTCTCAAAGGAGAAGAAATAGCTGCGATCAACATAGGGATGGGGGTTCTAGAAGAAATAAAACGAGGAAACCTAACCCGAAAAAACCTTTTAGCTGATGCTTTGCTGATGGTATCCGTAGGTTACCAGAATTTAGGTGCGTACGCTGAGGCTATTGCTTTTAGAAAAGAACATGTAAAAGAGACTTATTTGGGAAAAAAGCAACTCAGATATGTAAATTCTCATAGTGCCATAGGAAAATTGTATTTGCAAATGGATTTCTATGATTCAGCTCGATATCATTACCAAAAAGCCCTGGCTAAAACCCAAGAACTAGGTCAACAAAAACGAGAAGCAGGAATGCTCAATAATATTGGGTTAGTGTACTTTGAAGAAATGAACTACGATTCAGCTGAGTTGAATTACCAAAGATCTCTAGCTAAATATAATCAAGTGAATTTAACGGAGGATAGTGTGATGCTTGGTATTGTAGGAGGGAACCTAGCTATGTGTTTAACCCTAGACAAAAAAGACGAAATTATACGTTTATTAAACAGCAATATTCGTTTAACCACTAAATACACTTATCTAAGTTCGCTCGCCAATGCCTATTTCAATTTGGGTAATTTGTATTTTGAGTTGGATAATTTCACCACTAGTAAGACCTATTTAGATTCTGCGTATCAAGTAAATTTACAAATGAATCCTTCGTTAGAGCAGGGAGAAGGAAGGGTGAATATTTATGAAGCGTATATGCAAATCTTTGAAAAAACAGGACAAGCGCAGCAATCGCTTAGGTATGCCCATAAATTATTGCAATTAAATGACTCCTTATTTGGAAAGGATTTCTCGCAGCGGGTTTCTCAGCAAATTACTGATATTCAGGTTTCCAGTATTCAAAATGACCTAGGTTATACCCGTTTAAAATTCAGTGCGAGTCAAAAGGAACTTAAAAAAGTGGAGGCAGAGGAGAAGTTGGCTAAAACCCAGCTGTTTTTGGTAGGAGCAATTTCATTAATAGGGGTGATTATTTTTCTCTTTGTATTGTATAAGCTTAAAAGTGATCAACATAAAAGAATTGAAATGGAGGCTCTTTCTAAGAGGTTTCTCGAAGCTGAAAATGAACACAAAACCCAACGTTTAACGCAATCTGCCTTGAGTTTACAGCGTAAAGGTGAATTTGCAAAGCAAGTGGTTTCCAAAATATCGGAAATGGATGGAGTAAGCCCGCAACAACTTTCGGCTGTGAAAGTGTTTATCCAGAATGAGATACAAATGGATGAAAGTCAAACCGAAATGGAAAAATACGTGGATGACTTAAGTAAAGATTTTATTGTTAAATTGAAGTTGAGCTATCCTGATTTAACGGATAATGATTTGAAATTGTGCGGTCTGGTAGCTTTGAATTTATCGCTTAAGGAAATCTCAGTTGTAAAAAATATTACTCCAAATTCTGTAAAGATTGCCAAGAACAGGTTAAGAAAAAAACTAGCACTAGAACCTGGGACCAATTTATACGTTTTCTTGAAAAAGTTTGCGGCATAAAAAAGCAGCCTAGACGCTACAGCTGGTCTAGACTGCTTGGGACTTAGAGAGAGACTTATTTAATAACTAAACGGTAAATAGAGCTTTGGTTTTCGCTGGTTAATCTAACCAAGTATATACCTGAGCTTACCTGAGGTAGTTGGATTTCTTTAGTTAAGGAATGTTGCACATATCCAAGTGATTCTTGATATATCATTGATCCATCTAAACTCAAGATGTTCAATTCTAATACTTCCGGAGTGTTAGTTTCAATTTTTAAAGAAAACTGTCCGTTAGATGGATTTGGGAAAACACTTACGGATTCTAAAAACTCAACTTCCCCTACATTTACTAATCTTCCGTAGGTTACTGTAGTATTTGTAAAGGTATGGTCACCACACTCATTAGTTGCGGTTAATACAACTGTTGCAATGGTATCTTCAGCAGCTGTATATGGATAAAGGTGGGTTGGGTTTTCAACATTAGAAGAATCACCATCTCCAAAATCCCAATGGTAGCTAGTGGCATTTAGGCTTTGGTTTGTGAAAGCTACTGTAAAAACGGATGAAGAATCTGTAAATGCAGCAATTGGCTTTAATATTTCCTCTACTAACACAGAGTCTTCGCTCACACAGTTTAAATCAGTTAAAGTAACTGAATAAATTCCTGGGACAGTAATAGATTTAACCGCGCTATTAGTACCATCATTCCAAGTGAATAATCCGGTTCCTGTTGGAGTAAGGTTAACAAACTCCGTCTCACAAAACTTAGCGTAATCAATAAGATCTAAGGCTACACTTTGAGTAATGGTGGCAGAATCGATTGAAGTACATCCCCATGCATCAGTTACCGTTACCATTAATTGTTGTGCACTATCTATTTGAATAGTGGAATCTATTGAGCCATTGCTCCAAGCAAATGATGCGTTCGAGATATTTGTTGTCATGCTAAATGATTCATTTTCACATATGTTGGTATCGTTGATCCCAACAAAATCTTGTAGAACAACATTAAATGTGCTGGTAGCAGAACCACATACTCCCGAAACACTTACCGTTTGAGGGCCTGGTGTTGAAATATTAATAACATTTCCATAATAAGTGTTATTCCAAATTACGGTATCAAAATAATATTGTTCTAGTAATACAGAATCACCTAAACACAAACGAGGTAATGTTCCAATGCCAAATTGGCCAATTGGCATGTATTCATCCGCTCCAATAGTTGGGACGCTAGGTCTAGGTTCACCTTGATAATCAGTCAAAATATTAGTAGAAATTCCTTTACCATATAAAGAATCAGTACAAGCTCTTAGGTCAGCTGTATCAGAATATACAGAGTCAATACTAATGGAGTTGGCATCAAAACCGGTGGCATTTTGCCATGCGCTTAGGGTGTTTTTATTACCTCCAAAATTTCCAATTTTTCCGTTAGGAGAACTTAAATTGTTGTAATCCATATCGTGAACCGAAGAACCCACAATGTAGGCCGCAAATCCGTTACCGTTATTTTGGAAGTTGTTATTGTATACGGTATTGTAGCCACCACCTGTAAAATAGATACAACGTGCAGAATTGGCGCCCATAAACACCGAGTTAAATTGATAGTCGAGGAAGAGATTGTTAGAATTGTAAAAACCGTTTACACCGGCACTTGATATTACATGAATACGGTTGTTGTATATCTGATAGGGGTCTCCTAATCCACCAGTTACATTATATAAATACATACCGTATTTAGGCCAGTTTAGGTTACCCTTAACGTGATTGTTTGCTATTTCACCATTATTAGAGTAATACACTCGCACACCATAAGTTCCAGAGCCAATGGCGTCTGACCAGATGTAATTAGAGTTGATGTTTACGTCATCCGTGTAATAAACATATATCCCAATATATTTTTGGTTTTGAAACTCATTATTGTCAATAGAAATATGATGGTTTCTTGAACTAGAGCCTCCATACATGTACAATCCATGGCTACCATCTTTGATTACGCTATTGCTTAATGTAATGTGGTGCATATTGTTACCTCTTAAGTAAACTGTTGAACGGGAAGTGGAAGTGGATGAGGTCCATCTTCCTCTAAAGAAACAATTGTCAAAACCAATGTGGTGACTGTTGTCCACATCAGATTCAGTGGAAATTACACGACTGTAGGTTCCTCCATTGTTTCGTAACATTAAGTCTTCAAAATAAATGTGTTTGGTGTTATGCAGTTGAACTACATAGTTATCCGCTAATCCCATACCATTATGTTGAATTCGAACACTTTTAGCCACACCACTGGCTGATCTAAAAGTAACTCTATTGCTATCTGATAAACCTGCAAAATTAGATACCGTAAATTGTTCCCAGTATACCGAGTCCATGGCGGTAAATGTTACTGGCCCGCACACACCATTTGCTTCTAATGCCGCAATTGCTTCGTTAAAGCTAGTAAAATCACCTACACCTGAAGTATCAATGGTATAGTTTCCGTTCATTGAATTGTATACTACAGATAGTAGGGTATCATTAGTAGTGTTGCTATCCACAGCATTATTTGGCATAGAGCTCCATACTAAAATAGAATCACCATCGTGAAGTCCGCCTGAAACGGTACCTAAAGTAACGGTGTCTAATCCAAATTGCGGAAGAGAGTCTGCGTAAGTGGCTGCGGTCATAACTGTTCCGTTAACCGACCAATTAAGCGTGGCGCTTGTTAAAGTATCCGTTCCTTCATTTTTAATCTCCACCTTAACCAAGGAGTCCATGTTACAAACCGGAAAGCTAGGGCTTATTAATGCGGTTACTCCTGCATCTGCTGCTGGAGGTTGTGGGAATTGAAAGCGCATATTTGGTCTGGCCCAACCTGTGGTGCCATATCCAGTAAGGCTACAACCAGCAGTGGTATTTGACCAGCTTCCTTTTACTTTGCCTCCGGCCCATGATGTTTTTACGCCATAATTACCCCCGGCAGAAACACTATTACTGTAGCATACTTGAACAATTAAGTTGTCCGTACCATTCCAAGCAAAAGGGCTCGAAAAAGTAAAATAGTTCCATCCAAGGGTGGGATAGATAGTGGTAGCGCCTGTATTGTTATACACTATTGTTGCGCCTTGGGCATTGGTAACAAATTGTGAAGGAACCGTGGTAGATGAAGTGGTAGAAATTTTTATTTTCATACCAGAAATCCCAGGATTTGCAGGGATAGCTGCAATTTCAAAACCCAAACCAATTATATCACCCGCTTGCGCATTGTTGTTAATGAGGTTAGCTGCGGGAATTAGGTATTGGTGTTTTCCTCCCGAAAAATTGGTGGAAAAAGGAGTGACTGGATTGTCCCAGTTAGTAGTTGTTCCGTTTCCTACCTGAATGTTTTGTTGGCTCCGTAAATGGAGTGGAAATGCAAAAACACATAGAATAAATAGTGCTTTCGTTAAGTGAAATAAGTTTCTCTTTTTCATACGACTTGATTTGAATTAAAAATATTATCCCAAATGTATTGGCAGTTTCTTAAAACCACATCAATTGTTTGGTGATTTATAGAGTTTGCCAAATATGTGTGAAAAAGGAATGTTTTTAGCGTATTCCAGTCTTAGTTTTGGGGCAATAATTTCGGGGTTTAACTATTGTTTTTCAGATGTTTGACTAAGATTTTTGTGAAGTTGTATAGTGTGCCGTTTTGATTGGGTTAATGTAATTGTAAACGTGTCAGTTAACCCTTTGTTAACTATCATTTGGGGTAGAAAATGGATTTTGGAGGATGATTTTAAAACAAGTGTAAAATATTATTTGGTGTTAATGCAGTCTATCGTTTTACCAGAAGTTGATCATTTATATGAATGGAATCAGGTAATTCTACCTAGCTGTAAGCCAGCCTGTTTTTTATTTTTACTTCTAAAAAAA
>CAJXPI010000120.1 GCA_913057875.1 uncultured Flavobacteriales bacterium | reverse complement strand
CTACACAGAGTAGATCGTCGGCAGCGTCAGATGTGTATAAGAGACAGGCTATTATATCTGCAGATGTGGCAGATTCATCTTTAACAAAGATTGAAAAGCTTAAGGGCATCACAAAAAAACCAAAAGAGGCACCTAGTGAAACACGGTCGTCTTGATAGAAAGAATAATCATATTTAGCTCGAATTAAACTAAAATTGAATTTACTTTGAATAAAGGTACCTCCGGGAATCGTTATATCATCTACATCTAGTTCATTACTTAATGTTTTAGAGGCAGTTCGATACACTTGAAAATATCCTGCAGTAAAGGCACTTTTATTTTTTTTACCAAATCTATACTGCAATTTAGTCCGAAAGGCCCATGCCGATACGCTTAAATCTAGGGCATTCTCCAGGTTAAGAACTATTCCGGTTCCTAGTTGTTTACTTCCTAATGTTAAAGTGTTTTCATAATTGGCAACAAATCCCCCTAAACTCAAAGAAAATTTATCCCAAGATTGGGTTTTAAATTTTGTACTATCATCTTCACTTTCTTTTGAGAGCAGGCTAGAATTTGGATATAGCAATAGTATGTTGAAAATAAAAAAAGCAAATAACTTAAAAAAACTGGCCATAGAGATTTTTTCTGTCTTAGAATACCTGATACTATTTAATTTCGAATAACTACTAATTTACATAAATTAACTGACCTTGCGACTTAAACTTTTTTGAAATCTCAGCATCTTCTCCTTCTGCGTTTAAATCAAAATGTATAAATTGGTTAAAGCTTCTAAATTCTTTATACAATGCCTTTTCTACCTCCTCAATCTGGGTGTGCTCTTTATCCTTTATTCCAATTCCAATACAAAAGGGTGGTTCTTCATTTTGGTCAACATTTATATAGGTTCCCACTACTATAGTTTCAACTTCTGGGTTTTCTTGGGCATATTTCAACAAGGTTTTTTTGAAGTATTTTAAATCTGTTTTTGACACATGCCCAAACAACGTATGCATTTGTCTAATGTAGACTACTTCATTTTTTAAATCCTTATCATTTAGATTTAGTAAAATATCGCCTGTTACATCTAAGCCACCTTTGTTGTTTAGTTTTATTTCTTTTAAAGCCGGAAGAGGACCGAAAGGGAAATAAAGGAGGCCTTTCAAAAGCGCCATTTTATTGTACTTTTTTCTGTAAAAATCAAATTCTTCAGGGTTTCTTATAAATACAGCTGGAGATAATCTTTGATAACTCACGGCTAAAATGGCCAGTCTGTAATAGAATACGATAAATTTCCCTCCTTCCTTAATTTGATTCACAATCTCAGCTGATGATTCTTGTTTAAGATTGAGCAATTGATGTTTAATGTGATTGTCTTCCACCTCTTCGGGGTTTTCAAAGTGTCCTGGTTCACCTCCAGTGGTGGCTTTATGTACTTCCATAGAAAAGAATTAATGAGATTTTAAAGATAGCTTTTCACTTTCTTTCACAAACCAAAACACCTCATTTTCCATTCATAAACCAAAATAACCCTTCACCAAAAATCCTCATAATCAGATGGATTTCTCGGTATCTTGCATGAACTAAAATCTAAAACATGAAAAAAGTATTCACCCTCTTTGGTTTAGCCGCTGCTTGTTTAACTACAAGTGCGCAAACCATGCAAACCCCAGATGCCTTAATGCTTAGGTATCCGGATGTGTCTGCCACCGAAATTACATTTGTTTATGCCGAAGACGTATGGGTAGCCCCCATTGAAGGCGGAATGGCTAGAAGAATAACCTCTACTACCGGAATGGAGTTTCACCCCAAATTTTCACCCGATGGTAAAACCATTGCCTTTAGCGGAAACTACGATGGTAACTATGATGTGTATACCATAGATCACCAGGGTTACAATTTGAATAGAGTGACCTATCACCCCGGTAATGATCGTACAGTAGATTGGAAACCAGATGGGAAATCAGTGCTTTTTGCTTCACGTAGAAAATCACCTTCCAACCGATTTAATCAGTTTTACTCTATTGATATTAAAGGCGGAAATGCAGAGCAACTCCCTTTATTCTTTGCAGAGATAGGTAGCTATAATGCCGATGGAACCCAATTGGCATATCAATATTTAAATCGTACCCAAAGAACGTGGAAACGTTACCAAGGAGGAACGGCTAGTGATATTTTGATTTATGATTTTAAAACCAATAAGTCTACTCAAATTACCGAGTACTTGGGTACCGATGCCATTCCGATGTGGAGCGGAGATAAAATCTACTTCTTGAGTGATAGAGGAGATAACCATAAAGCCAATATTTGGTCGTATAACACTACCGATAAATCCTTTAAGCAAGAAACCAACTTTGATCTATATGATGTGAAATTTCCAAGTATTGGAGATGGACATATTGTACTGGAAAACGGGGGTAAATTACACGTACTGGATTTAGCTACTGGAAAAACCACTGCGGTTGATATTCAAGTTCCTTCCGAGCAAATTATGGCTCGTACAGAATGGAAAGATTTAAGTAAGAATGTACGTACGTACTTTATTTCTCCTACTGGAAAACGTGGATTGTTTGATGCGCGTGGAGAGATTTTCACGGTTCCAGCCGAGAATGGAATTACCCAAAATATTACCAATACTTCTGGTGTTTCGGAACAGTCACCAAATTGGTCACCGGATGGAAAATACATCTGTTACTTTTCTGACGAATCAGGAGATTACCAATTAATGATGCGTTTAGCCGATGGAACGGGTGAGCCAACTGCACTAACTAAAAACCTAAAAGGGTACCATTTCAATACGCTTTGGTCGCCAGATAGCAAGAAAATTGCCTTTAATCATTTTGATGGTTCGGCTTACTACATTGATGTAGACAGTAAAAAAGTAACCAAGGTAGATGTGAGTGATATGAATGACATCACCGACTTTAAATGGTCTAGCGATAGCAAGTACCTAACCTATTCTAAAGTATTCGATAGCCAAAACTCCGTAATTGTTATTTACAGTTTAAAGGATGGCAAAACACATAATGTAACCAGCCAATTTTATAGTTGTGATAATCCGGTTTTTTCTAGAGATGGCAAATACTTGTTCTATACCTCAAACCGTAGTTTTTGGCCTACTTACAGCAACTTTGATGGCACTTGGGTGTATAATAATTCCGTAGTCCTCATGGCTACTACTTTATCAAAAGAAGAGAAGTCTATTTTAAGTCCAACTAATGATGTAGAGGAAGTTAAAGAAGAGGAATCGGACGATAAAAAAGACGACAAAAAAGGAGATAAAGAGGATAAGGAAGAAGAGGCTGAAATGGTTATTGACTATGAGGGTATGGAATTACGCTCGGTTAAACTTCCAGTATCACCCGGCCAATACGGAAACCTAACAGCTGCTGATGGTAAACTGGTGTACGGATCTTACAAAAACGGATCGGCTGCAATTAAAATGTGGGAGATTGAAAGTCAAGAAGAGAATACCATTGTGAATGATGCTTTTAGCTATGAGTTATCTGCCGATGGTAAGAAATTAATGTACGGGTCAGGTATGGGATATGCTATTATTGGAGTTAATCCTGGAGCAAAACCAGGCGATGGGGCAATTAGCATTAAAGATGTGCGCGCGCAAATCAATCCAGTAGAAGAATGGAACCAAATTTTTAACGAAGCATGGCGCTTGGAGCGTGACTTCTTTTACGATGCCAACATGCATGGCGTAGATTGGAAAGAGGTGAAAGCACGTTACGGAAAATTAATGCCGTATTGTACCAGTAGAAGTGACTTAAACTACATCATTGGTGAAATGATTGGGGAACTAAATGTAGGTCACGCTTATGTGGGAGGTGGAGACATGCCTAGAGCGGAATACATTGGCGTTGGAATGTTAGGTGCTGATTTAACCAGTGATGGCACTTCTGCCATAAAAATTGATAAAATTTACCAAGGAGCCCCATGGGATGTGGTGGTGCGTTCGCCTCTAAATGGTCCTGGAGTAGATGTGAAAGAAGGAGAATACATTACGGCCGTAAATCATTTACCGGTTGATGGAACAAAAAGTCCATACGCTGCATTTCAGAATTTAAACCGCAAAATGGTGGTGTTGACCGTAGCATCAGATGGCAAAGGAAGCGATGCGCGTGATGTAGAAATTAAGTTGATGAGCAGTGAGTCTCGATTAAGAAATTTAGCGTGGATTGAAGAAAACAGACAAAAAGTATTAGCGGCTACCAATGGCCGTTGCGGGTATATTTATGTACCGAATACGGGGGTAGATGGTCAAAACGAATTGTTTAGAATGTATCAAGGGCAGTTTACTATGGATGCCTTGATCATTGATGAACGATGGAATAGTGGAGGTCAAATTCCAGATCGATTTGTGGAGTTATTAAACCGCCCAATTAGAAGTCATTTTTCTAGAAGAGACAAAAATCCAATGACCATTCCGTTTAACGGTATGGATGGACCAAAGGTGATGTTGGCCAACCAATGGGCCGGTTCTGGAGGAGATATGTTCCCGTATATTTTTAAGCAAGAAAAAGTAGGCCCGGTAGTGGGTAAACGTACGTGGGGCGGATTAGTTGGAATTAGTGGAATTCCATCCTTAGTAGATAACGGATTCTTAACCTCTCCCAACTTTGCATTCTTTAACCTAGATGGTGAGTGGGATGTAGAAGGTGTAGGTGTAAGTCCGGATTATGAAGTAGACGCTACAGCAGAAGACATGTTTGAAGGTAGGGATGCTCAGTTAAATAAAGCTATTGAGTTAATTAACGAAGGCTTGAAAAACAATCCGCCACCTAAAGTAGTGGTACCTGAATTCCCTGATAAAACCGGAATTGGAAACCAGAAATAAAATTATATTGAGAATAGGAAAGGGCGGCCGAAAGGCGGCCCTTTTTTGTTGGGAGTAGAAAATGAATAAAGTTGAGAAATCACTTTTAATTTGTGTCTGTAGGAAACTATATTTGAACCTTCTATTAATTCAAAGTACCTTATAAATGAAATCCATTTTTACTGCATCCATTTTCGTATTATTTAGTGTTTATGTTTTGGGTCAAAACACTATTCCTTCCGTTGAGTATACGCGTAAATACGCTGAAAAAAGTATAGTAGCTACCCAAGAAGGTTTTGCTATGGCTACTTATGATTATCAACAAAAGAAAATCAAACATGATGTAACCTATACTTTTTTTGATGATGATTTTAAAGTGATTAATACTGTTGAAAGTAAAGAGTATCGTGGGGCAAATGACTACAAAAGCACCCATACCTCCGATTATGTACATGTTGTATATGTTATTGGTTCTGCGTTTAGGTTGTATTCTGTACCTGTAGGTGGCGGAGAAGTTATTCAGCAAGCTGCGGGGGGTAATTTTACGCTTGATTTCTTTCAAGTTTATGGTGATCAGGCATACATTTTTTCTAAAGATTTTACTGGCAATAAATGTCTCTTTTATACCGTAAACTGGAAAAAGGGAGGGATTGAAATTTTAGATATGAAGATACCTGGAAATAAAGCCAAGGTAACGGTTCTTTCAGTTTGTGCAAGTAAGGATGGAGGTATGTTGGTATTTGGGGTAAACAAAAACAAAGAAAAGGGATATGATACCCAAATGTTTCGTTTCAATTCTAAAGGAGTGCAAGTTTCGGTGACCACTTTTAAAAATGTGCTTTCCAAAGGTCATAAAGTTACTGAAGAGATGGATGGAAGTTTGATTGTTTCGGGAACTACGAGTGAAAAAGTGGATCAAGCTAGTAACGGAATCTTTATTGGAAACAGTAAGGGTAGCGAAGTGATGATGCAAAAGGAAGTGTTATTTTCTGAAATAGATGGTTTTCTAGATTATTCACCCAAAGAATATAAAAAAGGATATAAAATTGGACAGATTCAAATGGCATCCACTTCTGCTGGATTTGTTTTTTGGGGAGAGTGCTTTTATGTAAATAATTATAGGATAAATGAAACTTTGCAATTTGAAAATTACCAGTTTACGCACGGATTTGCTTGTTTCTTTGATGAAAGTGGGAATATCAATTCAACTGAATCATTTGATACAGATTATAAAGTAGAGCATCGCAGTAATAATATTGGTTTGTTAAATCAAAAACAGATAGATGAAAATAGTGTGTTAGTATATTCTAGCGAGCTCGCATATCAATTGAATGGAGAGGATAATTCTGTAAATGAAGTGGAACTTGGCCAGGTGGAGTCCGAAAAAGATATGTACTATAATCAATTTGAAAGTGAATATGTAATTTTAAGAAGAAACGAAGGATGGGATTTGGGTTACATCAAGAATAGAAATGACAAAAGCAAATACACCTTTTTTAAAATTCCACATCAAGTAAAATAAGTTCAGTCAATATACCGATCGAATACGCATTAGATTTTAAATCCCTCTCCCATGAAAAAGCTAATCCTTTTAATCAGTTTTATTGTATTAGGAATCACCACGCAAGCAACGGTGCTTGTGGTAGATAGTTTGCAGAGCTCGGGTTACGGAACTTTACGGGCCGCTATTGATTCGGCCAGTACTGGAGATACCATCCGTTTTAACCCCCATTTAATTGCCAACGGGAGTGATAGTATTGTATTGAATTCTGAGATCGCGTTTAGCAAATCTTTGGTATTTAAAGGTCTATTTAGCCCCACTGACACCTTGTATATTTCAGGTCGTGATTCCAATCGTATTTTTAACGTGACCAATACATCAAAGATTGTTTTAGATTCTATGGTTTTGGTTAATGGTTATACTCATAATAATGATGAGGATGGTGCAGGAGTACAAGCTTTACATGTGGATTCGTTTTTATTGCATCATAGCATTATTCGCTTTTGTAAGGCTCGTACTTCGGAGGGGGGAGGGGTTTATATGTCCTTAGATACTGCTCTAGTAAATACACCTGGATTTATAGAAATTATTGAATCTGAAATAAATCATAACGAATCGCAGTTTAGGGGGGGCGGCTTGTGTCTTGGGGAGTTTA
The DNA here is from genome assembly GCA_913057875.1 of uncultured Flavobacteriales bacterium. GTDB lineage: Bacteria > Bacteroidota > Bacteroidia > Flavobacteriales_G > Salibacteraceae > CAJXZP01. The sequence continues at coordinate 2,315 of CAJXPI010000120.1, read as the reverse complement.
TTAGTTATCCTTCAATTCAGTCAAAAAGAGTGTTTTTCAAGCTAAAGAAATCAAAAATTTTAGGGAATAAAGCAGAATCTTCGGGAGGGGGCTTATGGATAGCTGTAGGCGATAGTTTAGAGGTTTTGGTGGATAGTTCATCTATTTCTAACAATGTGGTAATGCATCAAAGTTTTGAGACCAGGGGAGGAGGGATGTTTCTAAAGCTGGGAAGTGATACTAGTGGGTTTTCTTTTTGTGATTTGAGAATAAAAAATTCCATTTTTGAGGAAAATAAGGCGAAAACCGTAGGAGGGGCGATTTATGTTGATAATAGAGGAGAAGCACCTTTAACGGGTGGGGCTTTAAATACAAAAGTGCATGTGTATAACTCTACATTCTTAAACAGTGGTTTGTTTAGTTTAGGCAGTTCTTTTCAATTTGGTGGTACAATTTTTTCCAATGTAAAAATGGTGGGAACCACATATACTGGAAAGATGAAGTCAGAAATAATTTTTGAAGAGAGTACTATTTCAGGAGCTATAGGCACTGCCATTATCAATCAAGTCAATGAAAATGGTAGATACGGGTATGCAACTTCAAAAGTAGAAGCCATTGTAGAAATAAACAAATCAACAATTTGTAATGGAATTAGTGGTAGCCATGCTGGAGTTATTCGAAATGTTCTAAGTGGACAACAGCATGCCTATGGTATGTATAGCTCTAGAATTGATATAGAGAATTCTACTATTGTCAATAATGTTTCTCCAATTCACCCGGTTATTGCGAATGAGTTTTTTCACAACAACTTAGGAACCGTTGAAACTAATGTTAAGGGAAGCATTATTGCATTTAATGGTGATTCTTCTATTTGGAAGTATAACTCAATTAATCCTGCTCCGATATTTTATTCTGGTGGATATAATATTTTCTCAGATACCGCCTTAGCCGATACCATTTCTACAGATCAGATAAATATTGATTCTACTCAATTAAACTTATCTACCCTTGGTTATTATGGAGGAAGTACACCTACTATGGCACCCTTATTTCCTTCGGTAGCAATTAATTCAGGAAACCCGTTAGACCTAACCGATGCTCAAAATGTTCCCATCAGTGGTGTACGTGATATTGGTGCCGCGGAAGCGTGTTCAACTACCTATAGGAATGATACTATTATTGCCTATGACTCATATACCTGGATTGACGGTAATATATATACTGTTACAGATAGTTCTATTGTTTATACCTCAGTAAACGCATTGGGTTGCGATAGCGTTTCAACTTTGAACCTTACTATTCTTAATGCTTGTAGAGCTACAGATACCATATCAATTTGTGATAGTTATACCTGGCGTAATGGGGTTACCTACTATGTCAACAACTATTCAGAAGAGTTTTTAGTACTTCAATCCAGTGGTTGTGATAGCATTTATACATTACACCTAACAGTAACTAATACCGTGGTTGAAACGTTTGAAACATGTGATTCTATTACCTGGCGTGATGGAGTTTCTTATAATCAAACAAACCATTCGGCAAGAGATACGGTATCAGTAGTTGGTGGTTGTGATAGTATTTATATACTAGATTTAACAGTACACGCACCAGAATTTACCAGCGATGTACATACCGTTTGTGACAGTTTAACATGGAGAAATGGAATAACCTACTACTCAAATAATAATACCGCAAAAGATACCTTGACCAATCAATTTGGTTGCGATAGCATTGTTACTTTAGACTTAACTATACATAATTCGCAAAACGTTATTGATTCTGTCAGTGCCTGCCTGTTTTATACCTGGATAGATGGACAGATTTACGTAGTGGATAACCATACGGCTACTCAGTCATTTATAAGTTCAAGTGGTTGTGATAGTACGGTTACTTTGAATCTCCAAATTCACCAAGGTACATTTGCCACCGACACCCATGTGGTTTGTGATTCGCTAGTTTGGATTGACGGCAACACCTATTATGCCAATAATACCACCGCTTTACATACCCTAATTGGGGGAAATAGCAACGGTTGTGACAGTGTGGTTACGCTTAACCTCACAGTAAACGGATCAAGTAGCACTGACGTAATTGCTAGTTGTGGCGCGTATACATGGATGGATGGAATTACCTATACTTCCAGTAACCATATGGCTACACATACCTTAACAAATTCTTTTGGATGTGATAGTGTGGTTGCCCTGAATTTAACGATTAACGGAACCACGTACGGAACAGAAACCATAAGCTCATGTGATAGCTACAACTGGAATGGAATAACATACACATCTGTCTCTTATACACATCTCCGAGCCCACGAGACTCCTGAGCATCTC
>CAJXPI010000119.1 GCA_913057875.1 uncultured Flavobacteriales bacterium | reverse complement strand
CAGCGTCAGATGTGTATAAGAGACAGTTCGTTTACTGAAATTTGAGCAAAGTTATTCGCTACACGCGTTTCAGAAACCAATCTACCGCCTAAATCATAAACAGTAACAACATAGTTATTTACGCCATTTACAGATACAGAAACAACATCTGAAGCTGGGTTTGGATACACATTAGTTTCTACTGTTTTACCATTAACTTCCACAATTGCAGTTGGATATTGGTAATCGGTAGAATCTAAAATAATAGCCTGACCATTCTCCGAAAGATTAACGATATCATCGTTATTTCTTGGCATCAACTTAAAGTTACCAAATCCGTAGTATAATACTCCAGAGATAGTATCCATTTCCATGTCCATAGATGTAATAACGGTATCTACTTCCATTTCACCATCATTCATTGCGTAAGCAGTATCGGTAACTAAAGAAACCCATAAAGAACTGAAAGCGTTGTTTGATTGACGACCTGCGGTTATACGTGTTGATCTGGCAGGGGTTGCAGAAGAACCCACTTCGAAATCACCAAACCCTAGGTTTTCATCCGTAATAAAAAGACCTCCAGTTGGATTAGCTAAACCAACAACCATACTTTCATACTTTTCAATTTCTTTGGTGGTATGTAAGTTATCATCAGACGGGTCAAAATACGCCATCTCTACCGGCACTAGATTTCCTGTTTTTGTAACAGTAAGAACATTCATTCTAGTGAAATTGTAATACTCTTCAACTACACCAGTTACCGTAATTTCTTCGGTTCTTTTTAGAAATACCAAATCAGAGTTACCAATTAAAGACAAACCACCCCATTCAGAAGCTCCAGTTTGTTGAATATAAACGTAACCTAAATCATAATCTCTAGCTGAAGCCGAAACAACACCAGTAACTGTTACCGTATCACCCACATAGTAAGACTCGTCATTATTATAATCTAAAACCTTTTGAACATCTACAATCTGTAACCCGTTATCTCTTACCGTGTAAATATGTAAGTTTTGAGAAGGACTTTGAGAAACATTACCATCGTTATCTTCTGCCTTGATGAAATAACCCACCATGTCACCATCAGCCATTGCTGGAATGCTTGCAGTATACTCATCGGTAGACCCACCTTTTAAAGTCATCATAACACTATCAAAAGAAGCTGCCAAGATATCATTCGTATAATGCAAATATGCGGAAGCAACGGTTCCATCAAAATCTAAAATTTTGCAATCTACCACTGGAGATTCAATAGATGTAGGTACTGTTGGCATTCTTGTAGCGTCTGTAATTGACGGAGGTGTTACCCCAACTACATAGTGAGATGCATCAAAAGGATTGATTTCGTATCCTCGACCAGAACCACCGGTACATCCGTTTTCCGAGTGAAGCACAATACCAATAAGGGTATCATACACCAACCCAACTGGAGGTGCCACAAAACTACCTGTTGTTGCCGGAGAACTTGGATTTACCGTAGCGTATGACGGCAATCTTTGAACCAAGAAACGATCTGAAACGTTAATAGTATTTCCATTTGGATCTGTAACATCAATACTAACACGACTACCCCCGGAAAAGAAGTTAACCGCGGTAACGGTAACATTATTTAACATCACCAAAGAACCTTCAATAGGCTCACCGGTAGGTAACTGATTTACACGATTGGCATCGTTTAAATCTCCTACAGATACTAATCTTGGTTGAGGAGCTGAAACTGGAGGCAAAACATTAACAAATGAGTTTCCTAAAGGATATATTTGAGTTTCACCTTGATAAGACCCAACTACACCGGTAATTTCCACAACATCACCTGCAAACAAAGTGTGCAAATCCGTTACTGGAACTGAATTATCGGCCGCTTCAACACCGTGAATTTGAATCCCTCTAAAATCACCACCAGCGCCTGCTCCTGCTGTATCTAATAAGTGGATTCCTGGGCGACAACCACCCGTTACTGAACCAGAAGCAACTTCTGTTAAGTTACCATCGTGAAGTGCAATACCTACAATTTTAACGGTGTCACCGTCATAGGCAGATGCATCTGTACATGCATTTAAATCAGCGATAGAAACGTGTTGAACGTCCTCGATAGTCACATTATTTACTTGTGAAAACCCTAACACCGATGAAAATACAGCACCTAAAAAAAGTAAGTTTTTTTTCATGTTTGTTTAATATTAGTTGTTTGTTATTTACTTGATTATTAAAAATTTCGACTTATACAATTTTCCAGTATCTAAATCTTCAACGGTAAAAATGTAAAGCCCTCTAGCTAAAATTTGATTGTCTTGCGTTAATAGATCCCACGCATGTTCTCCACCCGAGAATACGTTTTTACCTGCATCCTCAGCACCAAAAGTTTGGAACCATCTAATATCCGTTCCATCATAATTACTGTCATGATTTAACTCATCCAGCAAATCACCGGCAGTTGTGTAAACTCTAATTTTACAACGTTCAGGAAGATTAGCAAATACGATTTTTCTACTTTCTTCTTGGAAAGAACTCGCCCCTTCCCAAGCGGCCCCTGCATAGTATGGATTTGGATAGGCAAATGGACCATTTTCTTCCAAATTGGAAACAGCATCTTTACCTGCAAACACTCTAAAGTTATTGAAATTGGGACTTGATTCCAATGATTCTAAATTGGCTCCTGGGTTACCCCTATCAAAAGCAGTAACAGCAACGGCATATTGCCATCCATTTTGTACATTGTTGATGCTGTATTTGTACACATAAATATTTGTATCACCTTCAAAGGTTTTAGGCTCTTCCATACGGATCGATTCAAACCCTACATCATAAAACAATCCATTTCCAGGAATATCGTTTTCTCCAATTTTAACAAACTCCAATTTTGGTGGTGCTTGGGTAACATCAAATCCTAATTTAGAAGAATATATTCTATATCCTTCAAAATCCATTTCTTGAGTAATCGCATCAATAGAAGATTCTGCATTATCTGCCCAATAAATATCAATTCTATTATCTGTGGCATCAATTCTTGTATGGGGTGAGTTTGGTGGTGTAGGCAAAATATATCTGGTGATTTTTCCATCTCCATCAATATCTTCTCCTGGATCCAGAATACCATTAAAGTTTACATCCTCTCCATTATAAGTGGTCTGCGCCCATCCTGCATTTTGCATGAAGTATTCCTTTTGCTCTAGGGTATTCAGTGAAGGATTATTTCCATCATCCTTCTTAGGCCCAAAAACAAAAGCGTAAGTTACATTCAGGGTATCTCCAGGTCCAAAATCTCTAAATGGCCCTACGGAAACCAAATCCGAACGATTGCCTAGCTCATTAATTTGTTCTTGAATCGAGCGCGAACTACAATTAGGATTTACGGAAGAATTATCACTCCAACATTCTTGTTTATTCAAACCAGATGTCATTTTCAAATAACGTTGGTTATCACTTTGAGGTAAAAAGTAGATAGGGTCCGAAGTATTATTGAATTGCCATACATTGTAATGAATGTCTAATTCATCTACCAAATCCCCATTTTCATCTACTAAACCAGGATGATGAAAACCATGTTTATCCTCAGCACCTAAAAACTTCTGTCCTACATAGGAGTCTGTAAACCCAACATCACCCCCCTTATCATAACAATAAGACATGTATAAAGAATCTAAGAATCCATTTCCTCCCTTATCATAGAACGCAGCCCCTCCAGAACCTGCAGGAGTAATATTAATATTTCGAACCACGGTATTTGCCCAAAAAGAAAAATGCGCACTATCAATAACGTTTGGACTGTGATTAACAATGTAAAAATTGGCAATTACAAAGAAGTTGCTAAAAGTGTAATTCCAATTATATGAATGTCCAATTACCTCAACGTTTAACGGATTGTTGTGATTTTGAATTGGAATTTGCGTGCCTGGAATTAAGATATTGGAATCGGTGTATACAGAGACAAAATCTTCATGCGATACAGACTCAGGAGTAAAGTAGGGGCTATCAAAATAAGATGACCTCAATTTTATCGGACCACCCACATTGGTAAACTCGAATCCTGCTTTTCCGGTGCTATAACCTTGAGAGGCATCATAAGCGGAAGTAGAAACTAGGGTTTGTCCGTTTACAATCCCACCAAACCAAAAACCTGCCTCAAACAAATGCTCAACACCTGAACCTACCGGATATTCACCACTTTGAGAACCACTGCCATCACGATAGCCTCTAAAAGCATTTCCAAAAGTTCCAATATTGGTCACATTCAACCGTACATCCGAAACTTTAGTAGTCTGTTCGTCAAACTGCTGCGCTAACGACACAGTACTTATGAAGAAAGTTAAAATAAAAAGTACGTTTATTCTCATTCTTTTTGTTTTCTAATTTCACTCAGCCCATTTTTTCATTTAAAAAATTGGGGCTGCAAATGTAGGGAGTTTTTTTAGTTTGCTAACATTTACAAATCACTAAAATGTTAATTCTGAATTACCTTAACAATTTTACGGTAACCTGATCTATTTCTAAATTCCACAAGTACTACTCCCGTTAAGTTTAACGGATACTCAAATTTGTACTGCTTGACCACATTTATTTTTTCCTTTAGCATAATTTTTCCAGTAACGGAATAAATAGTCACATCATAATCTCCCGATGGCCCCGAAATCACACCTTGAATCGCCCCAGAAGTAGGATTATAGACATTCACCTTAAACTTTTCGTCTATTTCCGAAACAGAATTTGGCTCCGCTTCTGTGACAATTATATCCATCACTACCGGAAGATGATCACTTCCTTCGTAAATTGCGGTTAGCACATTTGGTGGCACAGAGGTATTGGTTCCATTATTAATAGATTGGTTAAAATGGTTTCCGTCATTAGCCACTGCTTTATAACTATTCTTTACATATTCCATGCGGTTTCCATCGTTTTTAATAGCATCACTAATTAAAACAAAATCAAAACGATCATCTAATCCACCGCCACTATGACACCCATTACTTGTTGCATGGGTAGACTGCGTATGAACATCCGCGAATGACCCCGTATTATTCCAGTCGCCTAAACGATTAATTGGATCATTAAACTTAATGCTAGCCGGAGTGGCGTTAATTAAATTTTGGAAAGCAGTTTCGGTAGCGGTATACACATTAAAATCACCTGCAAAAATGTAATTACCCGTAATATTTTCGGAATCAATGTAAGCCATTAACGCTTCTGTGGCTAAAGCTCTTTTATTTGCATCGGTACTGGAGTTGCCTGCTTTTAAATGGGCTACAAATACCGTTAAAAAAGTGGTATCTGCACCTGCAGTCAAATTGGCATCATTATAATAAAGGGTAAAAACATCAATTAACCGAACAATTGGACTTCCACCAACATCATTCAAAATCTTATCGGTACTATAGATGGTAAACATGTCACCATTATAATAGAACGCATTGGAAAGATCTGACCCTGAAGTACTGGAAAAGGAGGCCATTTGATATTTTGTCTCTCCATCCACATTTAAACAACGATCCAAAATCTTAATGGCATTTGTGGGATTAGACCCAATCTCATTACAAGCTATTAAATCAGCTTCAACATGCGTAAAAATGGTTTTAAAGTAACCTTCCTTCGCACTAGGCGAATTATTCGAGTTGGTGCAAAAAGAAGTTTCGTTTCTATAATTTAATAAATTATAGCTTACAAATGTGGCAATCTCTTGATTTTGAGACGAAGCCAACATTGGCAAAAAGCAAAAAGCAATAAGTATTTTTCTTATCATAAATTAAAAATGGGGCAGCAAATGTAACACATCTTTTAGTATGCATGCACACGATTTAAATACCATCAAAAAAAGTTATTCACTAACCTACCCGTTAACGCACTAAAATACAGATTAATACTCACAAAAAAAGCCAAATACTCTACAAAAAAGTATTTGGCTTCATACCATAAATTAACCCAGAATTAACCTGGAGATAAGCTCTTATTTATTCAATTCTTCTTTTACTAAAGATGATATCATTTTGCCATCAGCCTTACCCTTCAATTGCCCCATAACAGGCCCCATTACTTTACCCATATCTGAAGGTCCAGCAGCAGCCACTTTTGCAATTTGAGCTTGCACAACTTCACGCACTTCATCTTCACTCATTTGAGCCGGTAAATAAACTGATATTACCTCTGCCTGAAATTCTTCTGGTTCCGCTAAATCAGCTCTATCTTGTCTTTTATATAATTCGGCTGCATCTTTTCGCTGCTTTACCAATTTTGACAACATCGCTATTTCATCATCCGCAGATAATTCACCACTTGCTCCCTCTGCTGTTTCTGCAACAATAATTGCCGCTTTTACAGCTCTTAATGCTGCTAATTTATCTGCCTCTTTGGCGCGCATGGCATTTTTTATATCGGTGTTGATTTGATCTTTTAAGCTCATAAAAATAAATTTTCTGCAAGGTATACAATTGCTCAAAAACGTCATGCCATACTGAAAGAATATCTTCATAAACACTCTCATTATCCGTCAATTTCCATGAAAAAAATACAAACTCCGTCCTTTTGAAAGGCAACACTGAAATACACGGCTTATGAAACACGTTCCATTATTTAAATTTGAAGATATAGATTGAATCATTACCAATGGACAAAAGAACCCGCTTTAAACGAAAAAGGAAAAGCCACAGGAACATTTGTTATTGGCCTACCGAAACAAAACCAACCAACCAGTCGGTCGGTAAGTGATTTTATTTACCTTTGTAGTTCAAATTCATATTTAATGGCTAATAATCAAGTTAATAAAATGCCGGTAGCAAAAGAAAAAATAATTCTTTCTGCCGAATCCTTATTTAGTCAACATGGATATGAAAGCACTTCGGTCAATACAATCATCTTAAACGCCCAAGTTTCAAAAGGTGCGTTCTATCACCATTTCAAGACAAAGGAAGACCTAATTCTGGCCATTATTGAATTTGAACATGGAAAGAATGAATTAATTCCTGAATCGGATAACACCTCAAAAAAACCAGAAGAGATTTTTGAAATAGAAATTAAACGTTGGTTTCAGGCATTGAATAACACCAAGCATTTGCTTCGGTGGATGGTTCCATTAATGGCTCATCCTGTTTTGAAAAATAAATTTCAAGAAATGGAATCCGAATCCGATAAGGTAAAAACCTATTTAGTGCAATTATTGAAAGGCATTTCGGTAAAGAACGCAGCAGCGGAAGCCGAAATGATTTACTACTTCTTTGCTGGATTAAAGATGGAGCTTTCTATTTACCCCAATACCGATATAAAAAAACACCAAGAGGTAATTCTCAACAAATACCTAAAAATCAAATAATTATGAAAAATCTAATAATCGCTTTACTGTTCCTGCCTCAATTACTTACGGCACAAACCGCTAAGGACGTTGTCACCCAGATGGATGATAAGCTAAAAGGGAAGAGTTTAAAATCAGAAAACAGCATTACTATTGTTAGGCCATCTTATACCCGCGAGATGACCATGATCTCCTGGTCAAAGGGAAGAGACTACTCTTTAACTTTAATGACGAGTCCAAAACGTGATGAAGGAAGCACGTTTTTAAATCGCGAAAAAGAAGTGTGGTCATACACCCCAAGTATTGAGAGAATCATTAAGCTACCGCCTTCTATGATGTCACAAAACTGGATGGGAACAGATTTCACCAACGATGATTTGGTTCAACAATCTTCATTAGTTACTGATTACACACATGAGTTTGGCAAAGAAGAAACTATTGAAGGCTATGAATGTTATCAAATCATTATGATTCCAAAAGAAGATGCTGCCATTGTGTGGGGTAAGGTAATTGTGTGGGTAGATAAAACAGAATACATGCAACTAAAAGTGGAATTTTATGATGAAGATGAATTTCTAGTTAACACGATGCTAGGTAAGGAGCCTAAAACATTTGACGGCAAATTACTTCCCTCCGTCATGGAAATGATTCCGGCCGATAAACCAGGCAACAAAACAATAATGAAAACGATTTCCATGGAATTTGATATTGAAATTGACGAAAGTTTCTTTACCACAAGAAACATGAAATCTGTGACTAAAAACGATTAATCAAAACGCTATGATAATTAAACTCGCATGGCGAAACATTTGGAGAAATAAACGGAGGTCCTACCTGACCATTGGCTCCATTATGTTTGCTGTAATTCTGGCTGTTTTCATGCGCTCCATGCAAATGGGGTCTTATGAAAACATGATTGAGAACTCGGTTAGATTTTATACGGGACACATTCAAATTCACCAAAATGGATATTGGAATGACAAGGTAATTGACAACAGTATGCCAGTTGATAGCCATCTATTGACTTCCATTCCAAAAATTGAAGGAGTTACCGATGTGGTGCCAAGGGTAGAGTCTTTTATTCTATCAGCTTATGGACCAAAAACCAGAGGTTCCATGATATTAGGAATTGACCCCCAAGCGGAAGATGGACTCACTCGATTAAAAAGCAAGCTGGTAAAAGGAGAATACCTGGATATTGATGACAAAGCGGTATTAATTTCAGAAGGACTAGCTGATTATTTAGGTATGGGAATTGGAGACACTTTGGTGATGCTAGGTCAAGGTTATCATGGAGCTTCAGCAGCTGCCATATACCCGGTTAAAGGAATTGTGAAATTTCATGTTCAAGCACAAAATGATCAATCCGTTTTTCTGCCCATTGCCCAAGCACAATGGCTATATGATGCTACGAATTTATTGACTAGTATTTCCATTATGGTAGACAAACCTGCCAATGTGGAACGCATCAAAAACACCATAAAATCACAGGTTGATGAGGAAGCCTTAGAAGTTATGGATTGGCAAGAACTTACTCCAGAAATGCTTCAAGCCATTGAAATTGATAACTTGAGCTCTAAGTTTATGCTGTACATTCTTTACCTAGTTATTGGCTTCGGAATGTTAGGTACCTTTATGATGATGACCGCGGAAAGACAGTACGAATTTGGAGTCATGATTTCTATTGGGATGAGTCGATTAAAAATGCAAACCACAATTGCCTTAGAAATGCTTATGATGACCTTTATGGCGTTATTTCTGGGTATTGGGATCACACTTCCTGCACTGATTTATTTGTACTTCAATCCAGTACAATTAACAGGAGATGTAGCCATTGCAGCCCAAAACAAAGGAATTGAAGCCATCATGCAATTTTCATTAGAGCCAGAGATTTTCTTAAATCAGGCATGGGCTATATTTTTCATGGCCTTCTTACTTGGATTTTATCCTTTGAGGTCCATACAAAAATTGAAACCAGTTAAAGCCATGCGTCTGTCTCTTATACACATCTGACGCTGCCGAC
>CAJXPI010000118.1 GCA_913057875.1 uncultured Flavobacteriales bacterium | reverse complement strand
TCTACACAGAGTAGATCGTCGGCAGCGTCAGATGTGTATAAGAGACAGATTCTACAGCCATTTTTCAATAGCAAGCGTAAAATTTCCTGCACAATATAAGGTGATGCGTGACACGATATTTCTACCATATCCTCTCCTGTAAATGACTTCGGATTTTTATAAATCACCGCCACTACCTCATCCACTAATTTATCGTCATCTTTAATCAATCCAAAATGCGCAGTATGCGATTCTTTTTGACTTAAATCTTTACGAAAAACCTTTTGCATAATGGCAAAAGATTCGGATCCGGATAAACGAATCATGGCAATAGCACCTATTCCGTTTGGAGTAGATAATGCGCAAATGGTTTCTGGCACGTAATTCATGGTTGCAAAGGTATTAATAAGACGGGAGTGGGAAGTCGGGAGTCCGAAGAAAATACTTGCTAGGAAGTTGTTTTTCGGGATCGGGAGTTGGAAGAAAATACTTGCCACGTATTTGTTTTCGGATATAAGAGAGAATACCTAATCGATTTTTAATAGTCTTGGGGTTGATATTCGCCAGGGCTCACTTCGGCTCCGCTCAGTGGACGCCATAGAGAATATAATTTAAAGAACGTTTGCTCAACTTTGGAGCGATCAATAAAAACTAAAGAAATTTCAAGAAAATTAGAGTGTGCGCCCGCTGAGCGGAGCCGAAGTGAAGCATTGGAAGAGAAGTTTCTTTGTTTCAATATAAATCCCATATCCAGTACTTATGAAAAAACAAACACATCTGACCTTAACACATTCTTAAAACCGAAGCGTTTTTAAAACACAATACTTCGTTTACATTTGTGCAGCTAAATGATGAAACAACTTATTCTCTCCATTCTACTCGTAGCTGTCACCGTTTTGGGACATGCGCAAACAGATACTATTTCTCAAAAATCGGATGTGTTATTTGAAGGGTTTGACGATGCTTATCGGGGCAATGCTACCGTACGAGTGATGTTTTACAATCTCGAAAATTTGTTTGATGTTTATGATGATACCTTAAAAAATGATGAGTCGTTTTTACCCGAGGGAGACCATCATTGGAGCAGCTACAAATATTACGAGAAATCGAATAATTTAGGTAAAACCATCCTTTCGGTTGGGGGCTGGGAAGGCGTGGAAATTGTTGGTTTATGCGAGGTTGAAAATCGTAAGGTACTGGACGACTTGACACAAAAAACGGTTTTAAAATCCACTAAATATCAAATTCTACATAAAGAATCGCCCGACAAAAGGGGAATTGATGTGGCATTGCTTTACCGCGCTGATAAAATTAGCATTGATACCGTTCAGTGGATTAATGTATTCTTAGGCAAGGATCAACGTCCCACCCGTGATATTTTATACGCTACCGTTAAAACCTCAAACAACGCCCGATTACATGTTTTTGTGAATCACTGGCCTTCCCGTTATGGAGGTCAAATGAAATCAGATCCTAAACGTAAAGCTGCGGCTAGAATAGTGCGTAGCTACGTAGATTCTATCATGCAATCGGAACCTAAGGCCAATGTACTTTTAATGGGTGATTTTAACGATGAACCTGAAAATGAAAGTATCCATGATGTTTTAAATGCCACGGCTGATAGTACATTTAAGGATAGTACGGGATTGTACAATTTAATGAGTCCGATACGTGGAAACCATGGCACCCATAAATACCAAGGGGCTTGGGGAGTGCTAGATCAGTTTATGGTTACCAAATCTTTGTTTCGGGGAGAAAACGACTTAAAAATAATAGAAGGTCCGTTTATTTTCAGAGCCCCATTTTTAATGACCAAAGAAAGCAAATTTCCGGGTTGGACTCCCTACCGAACCTTCATTGGATTTAAATACATGGGCGGGTATAGCGATCACCTACCTATTTTTGTAGATTTGCAGCTTCTTAACCAATAGGTTGAGCAAATAGATTACGTATGATTTTATCAGGAAAAGAGATTAAAAAACAATTGGGTACCGGTGGTATTCAAATTGAACCATATAACGAAAGTCAGTTAAACCCAAATAGTTACAATCTTAGCTTATTTAATGAGTTGTTGACTTACGACAACGATGTATTGGATATGAAAACACCCAATCCAACTACACGTTTAACTATTCCTGAAGAAGGTTTATTACTGGAACCGAACAAATTATACCTAGGTCGTACTAACGAGCATACTTCTACCAACAAATTTGTTCCTATGTTAGAGGGACGTTCTTCCATTGGTAGATTGGGTCTTTTTATTCACGTAACTGCAGGTTTTGGTGATGTTGGATTTAATGGATTTTGGACCTTAGAAATTTTCTGTGTGCAACCTATCCGTATCTATCCTAACGTAGAAATATGTCAGATTTTTTACCATAGCATTGAAGGAGAATACGATTTGTATAAATCGGGTAAATACCAGAACAACCAGGGAATCCAACCTAGTTTATTGTATAAAGATTTTAAATGATCACCAAATTCTTCAATAGGATCCTGATTGGATTAGTGAAGTTTTACCAACTCGCTATTTCTCCAATACTAGGATCTAATTGTAGATATTACCCTACGTGTTCGCATTACACCATTGAGGCTATTCAAGAATGGGGTCCTATCAAGGGAACTTGGTTAGGGATGAAAAGATTGAGTACATGTCACCCTTGGGGAGGGCATGGAATGCAAGAGGTTCCTAAGAATCCTAAAAAGCATCAGGAGGGTTAGATTTTAGACCTGTTAAGGTAAACTCCCCTTTAAAATTCCATTCTTCATTTTGGCTTGACCCAAAACGAAGCAAAAGGTCAAGGCTGCGTCTAGCCCTCCTAAAAACTACTTGTTTATTTCCTATGAAAATCAAACTCGGAAACGCCATTTACCAGAATCTATTAGATTCTGGATGGCTGACCTCAAACACCGATTTCCATTACGGTTTTTATAACTTGTTTTTTACACAATTCTAGCCAAGGCCAGTTTGGTTTTTTTGATGTTGTTCTATAATTGAAAACGTTTATTCCGTTCACCAATTGATTACGGAATTCACCTCTTGGACGGATAATCCTAATTGTTGGACGAATTGTCCCAACCGCTGGCCTATTGATATTTCACTTTTGTGTTGTTCAAATTAATAACAACTAAAAACAATCAAAATGAAATTATCAATTCAATTAAGTGTAAGCGCAATTTTTAGTTTAATCAGTGTACTAGGATTTGCGCAAAAGAAAACACAATCATTTACGGTAGAAAGAACTATTAATGCGCCAGCCGAAGCGGTTTGGAAAGTAGTAGGCGAAAATTACGGAGATGTGGCAGATTCGCATCCCGGTCTAGTAGCATCAGAGTATGTGGGCGATCAACACCAGGGTGGTGAAGGCTGTGTGCGTATTTGTTACTTGAATGAAGAAAAAACCAAATACACGCAAGAAAAGCAATTAAACTTTGATACTACCAATTATACATTTACGGTTCAAATTTCTCATGTAGAAAAGATTCCTTTAGATGCGGATAATTCTACAGCAGTTTATAAAGTGGTTCCGGTAGATGCGAAAAGCAGTAAAATCATTATTGAAATGAATTTGCGCACAAACCCTGCATTTATGGGCGCTTTGGCAAAAGGTAAGTTTCGTAAGAATATTGAAGATTATGCCATTGCTATTCAACATAATGTGCTAACGGGAGAGAAAGTAAACCAAGAAAATTTTAAAGAGATAAAGGCCAAATACGAAGGGTAATCTTTTTCGAATTCAGTAGGTATTCATCAAAATCTCACGTCATGTTTATTTCTCATAGTAATTATAAATTATTGGGCCATGTAGTACTGGAACGGGTCAAATTTATTCCTCCTTTAAGTGCTGCTTCTCCCATGCAAAACGAAGCTTGTTTCTTACATGTTTTAAACGGGAAATCTAAGTTAAATACGCCTATTCAAAAATTACAATTAAGTCCAACCGATAGTTTGGTGATGAAATGCGGACATTACGTTAACAAATGGGTGGAGAATGAAAATAACCAACCCAATGACGTGGTTTTGGTGCATTTTAATCCCAAAGTGTTGGCGTGGGTTTTTGACAATAAGTTACCCAAAAAAATTCAGAATGGAGGGGCCACTTCTAGAAATTCCGGAACGGTAGTCTCGGTTTCTGAAATAATATCACACTACGTTGATAGTCTTCTTTATTATTTAGAACATCCCAATTTGATAAGTGATGAGCTATTAAAAATAAAAGTGAAAGAATTAATTCTTCTGCTCATAAAATCTAACGAGGCGAAAGGGTTGCAAGAAATACTTAGCAATCTATTTGATCCGGTAGAATTTGAATTTAAAGAGGTGGTGCAAAACAACTTGTTTGATGATTTATCTATCAATGAATTGGCGGCTATGGCCGGAATGAGTTTGAGTTCGTTTAAGCGCAAATTTCAGGAGGTATTTGGAGTTAGCCCGAAGGTGTACATCATTTCACAACGTATAGAGAAAGCCAAAGAGTTGTTAAGCTCTTCAGATCAACAAATATCTGAAATTGCCTATGCCGTAGGATTTAGTGAGCTGGGTTACTTCTCTAGATCATTCTCTAAACACACAGGTTTTTCACCAACGGAGTTTAAAAAACAAGCATTGAGCTAAAAGTCCAAGTTGTTGGACGAATACTCCCAACCCTGGAGAGACAAAGGGTGAATCTTTGCTTCATCAAACAATCAAAACAAAAAACTAACAAAATGAAAAATTCAAAAATCTTAAAAACCATTCTTTTTATTGCTGGAGCCATGTTTGTAGCAGCAGGGGTTGGAACATTATTCTTTCCTATTGAATTCTCCGCTAATCATGGAGTAGACTTAATTCAAAACACTCCCACTTTAAATGATATTAGAGGAGCAGGAGGGTTGATGTTAGGTGCCGGAATGATCATCCTTTTAGGTGTAATTCATAAGGGGATGGCTTTCACATCTACCGTAGTTTCTGCGGTTTTGTATACTGTTTTCGCCTTATCAAGAATTATTTCTTTTCAATTGGATGAGTCCTTTACCGAGGGACTATTAAAGGCCGCCATTGTTGAACTGGTTATGGGTGCCTTAGGAATATTTTCTTTAATAAAATACCGCGACAAATCTCAATCATAAAAACGTATCAAATTTAATACTAGAAATCATGAAAAATAATACTACCAAAAACTAAACATATTCCTCACGGGTGCTAATGGCGGAATGGGGGTTGATACTTCCAAAATCTTGATCGATCAAAATGTAAAGCAAATCGTATTAGGTGCCCGAACTCATCAAAAAGCCGAAGAAGCAAAAAATGAATTATTAAAGCGGGCAAAGAGTAGTGTGAAAACACGACTAATTCCTTCGGGAGGGTTTGATATGACTGCTCCTGATAAAATTCAGGAAGCGGTTAAGAATTTAAAAGTGAACCAACCTTTTGATATTGTGTTTTTACAAGCTGGAGGTGTTGTTTTTAAAGATGATTACCAATATGTAGAATGGAACGGAAAGCGTTATGAACGTACCGTATTTCAAAACACAATTGGTGGATATATCACTTTAGTGGCATTAAGTCAGAAAGGATTATTGAAAGATACTACTCGCGTGGTTTTTGCAGGAGGCGAAGGAGCTCGTGGTATTCCCGGAATGATTGAAAAACCAAACTTTAATGGATATAAAAGATTTAGTGAATATTTATTTGGTACTGGAAATCTGCCAAAATTTAATCCAATGAATGGAATAGGGGTGTCCAAATTAATGAGTGCTGTTCTAGTAGAAGGGTTGGCGCAAAAAGGTCAGATTAACCATGAGTTTGTGTGGTTTACTCCAGGGTTAACTTATGGTACAAATGGTTTGGCAGATACTGCGCCTATTCAACGATTTTTCATGGAGAAAATAATGTTTCCAATTGCCGGACTTTTAGGTTTTGCACAAAGTCCAATGCAAGGTGCTCAAAAATATGTGGATAGTCTGTTAGGTAAATATGGTAGCAATGGAGATGTTTTGGGTTCACCTGAAGGTAAGGTTCTGGGGCCAATTGTAGATCAAAAACCTATGAATAAACATTTTACAGATATGGAATTTCAAACTGGATTTTTAGGGATGTTAGAAACCGAATTTGGAGCGATATAACAACGCGAACGTTTACTTTTGGTTTCATACCTAAGCATTATGAAAAATACCGAGAAATCAAAAGTGAAACGTTCGCCCAAACGCGGTTTATATGATGAAGAATCCATTTACCGAATATTAGATCAGGAATATATGTGTCATGTAGGAATTATTCACCGTGGAGTACCTGTGGTTATTCCCACCATGTATGGCCGAGAAGGAAACTCTTTGTTTTTGCACGGTGCCTCAATAAGTAGATTGATGCAATAGTTGGAAAAAGGAGAGAACATGTGTTTATCGGTAGCCAATGTTTCTGGGTTGGTATTAGCGCGTTCTTCTTTTCATCATTCGTTGAACTATGAGTCGGTAGTGGTTTTGGGTAAAGGAAAATTAGAGGAAGAGTAAAGAAAAGAACACGTATTAAAATTTATTTCTGATCATTTAATTCCCAACCGTTGGGAAGAGTTGAGAGCTCCATCTGCAAAAGAATTGAAAGCCACCTCAGTCATTTAGGTAATTATTGAAGAAGCTTCGGCAAAAGACCGCAAAGGCCCACCAGTTGATGATAAAGCAGATTATGAGCTGGATGTTTGGACAGGTGTTTTACCGGTAGATAAAAAATACGGCAATGAAATAGCCGATGAAAATTTGAAGGAAGGAATTCCAACTCCAAATAGTGTAAATCAACTCAAAAAGGTAGAATGGTAAGTAACGAATTAAAGCAAAAAATGATTGATGTGTGCGATCAAAAAACGGCACAAAAAGGAGACAATGTTGGATTATCGTTTTACGCTTTTTTCGCGAATAAAAATACTAATCCAGAATTGTTAATGGAGGCTGCTACTTGGTGGATTCAAACGCATAAATTAGATCATTTTGAAAAGGCCATAAAAATCAAGGCTTTGGTTATGAGTGAATAAGGAAATCCTCCTTTTTCTTAACTTTAAACCATGAAAAATCTACTGTTTGTTTTGTTGGTGGCGATTAGCGGCACTTTGTTTTCTCAAGTTACTTCAATTGCAACCCAAGGGGGCGATATCAAGTTAACTCCCATTAGCCACGCTACCATGGTTTGGGAATGGAATGACCTTACCGTTTTCTTTGATCCCACGGGTGGTGAAGAGGCCTTCGAAGGGTTTAGAAATCCGGATGTGCTTTTTATAACTGATATTCATGGGGATCACTTGAATTTGGAAACTTTAGAAATGTTGGATTTATCGCAAACCACCATTATTGCTCCCGAAGAGGTGCTTAAAAGTTTGGAAGATGTAACCAATGGTGAGGCTATTTCTATGAAAAATGGAATGACCATTTCTTTAAGAGGGATGCAAATAGAAGCCGTACCTATGTACAATCTAGATAAAGAACGCCAAAAGTTTCATCCTCCTGGTAGGGGAAATGGATACGTGGTAGATGTAGCGGGTACTCGAATTTATGTTTGCGGAGATACCGAAGATACCCCCGAAATGCGCCAGTTAAGAGATATTGATGTGGCTTTTATATGTATGAATTTACCCTATACCATGACCGAGGAAAGTGCTGCTTCTGCGGTGTTAGAATTTGAACCTAAAATGGTTTTTCCTTATCACTACCGCGGGGCAGATAACGTAATGAGTGACCCAGAGAAATTCAAGGAAATTGTGGTAAGGGCAAATCCTGAAATAGAAGTGGTTTTATTAAACTGGTATCCGTAATTTATGTACTGGAAATTCCTAATAATTACAATTTCGGTAATATTCTCGTACCTAAGTTTTGCCATTTGCCAACTCCATTTTATTAAATGTGAAATGGAGTAGGTAAATGGCAAAACGGTAATAGGTCATTCCTATTTGTCAGATAAATCTTACATGGCAAAGGAAGTACCCTACAAAACTTACCTTGAGATAAACCTAAACTTTTGTTTGGAGATGAATATGGTCCTGACGATACTTATGCATATCATTAGTTTAGGTTAACCTATAAGTACCAAGTTCCAGAGTTTGACTCGGGAATAATATTCACGCTAACCGGAAAGAAAAAAATAGAATTAACGGATGTGACTAAAGTGCGTATTCTTGAAATGATTGATTTTGGGTATTCTTCAATGGTGGTGAATTCCCTGGAGAAAAAAGATGAAAAGTGGTTTATTGGTCCAGTGGTTAGGTATTGGGGAATAGGAGATGAGTTAAACCTATTTCATGTGCTTGTGCATAAAGAAAATTATAAGCTTTTGCAGATTCTAAAAGATATAGGTGCAGAAACTAGGATTTACCAAGAAAAGGTGGAAAAGCTTGAAAATGAGCTGGATGAGATGGAGGGTGCTGACCGAGTTTTAAAGGAGGAGGGATTAGAGCATTTATTAGCGCAAAGATCACAGCAGGTAAGCGATGCATTATCTCGATTGTTTGGCTTCAAATTAGTAATAATTGGATATCTTTCGTGTTAGAAAATGCAACCGATGCAACTTACTAAGCTAAAATGGACCAAAAATGACGTTTCTGAACCCAAAAAGGAGAAGGTGTTAGCTAAGCTTATTGCTTTACTGGAAGAAATATCCAATCGAGAGATTTCAGAAACAACTAAGGAGAAATTAAATTTTTCATTGGATGCACTTAACACTATGAATCAAGTAGAACTTAATAGGTCTATCAAGAAAACCTACGATAACATTGTTCAGATCTTAGTAAAGGAAGAAAAATTGGTGCCTGCGGGGTATTATAAAATGCTGTGGATGTCATTAGGAATGGCGACATTTGGTATTCCAATGGGGGTTGCTTTTTCGGCTTCTTTAGATAATTATGCCTTTATTGGTATTGGTTTACCTATTGGAATGGTGATAGGAATGGCTATAGGTGCAAAAAAAGATGAAGATGCCAAAAAGAAAGGCTTACAGTTAAATGTAAATATGTAGTAATGGGACAATTAAAAGAAGCTACCGAGGCAGATAACAAGATGTTGGCAGATCAATTGCGTCAACCTTCTGGTGAAGTAGGAGTGGAAGTAGGGAAGGTGATGAACCAAACCAACGAATCCATGATTAACGAAACCATTAACTCTTTGCAATTGCAAATGAACGATGTGGTTCTAGAAATTGGGCATGCCAACGGAAGACATGTTCCGGAGTTAATGACTCGTGCGAATGGGATGCTCTATTTTGGGTTAGATATTTCTGAATTAATGCACCGTGAAGCAAAATTCTTTTGTACGGAATGTGGTTTACAAGAAACGACCGAGTTTGTGTTATATAGTGGCTGTCTCTTATACACATCTCCGAGCCCACGAGACTCCTGAGCATCTC
>CAJXPI010000117.1 GCA_913057875.1 uncultured Flavobacteriales bacterium | reverse complement strand
ATCTACACAGAGTAGATCGTCGGCAGCGTCAGATGTGTATAAGAGACAGACGTTATTGAAGCAAATATTTCGAAACGTTTAAAAAGAACAAAATTGGCTTCTAGCCAATCTTAAATAGATTTTAATTATGGCGTTAGATAAAAATAGTAACGGTTTCACGTTTGGCTTTGCTGCCGTATTAGTGATTGTGGTAGGAACTATTCTTGCAACGTTAGCCGTGGTATTAAAAGAACCACAACAGGCTAACTTGAAGCAAGAAAAAATGAAAGCAATTTTGATGGCTACTGGGGTAATGACTGCTGATGATGACATGGCAGATGCTCCCGATCTTTTCGAAAAAACAATTAGTAAGCGTTTAGTAGTTAGTGGTATTGATGGTTCTATTAAGACTGAAAACTCTGGACCTATTGATGCAGGTAACAAAACAGATGCTTTTAATATTGCCTTACAGAAAGTTTATGCTGCTAAAGTAAAACCTTTAAAAGCAAAGTATAAAAAAGATCCTGCTACCATGATTGCTAAAATCAAGGAGTTAGATTTAGATTGGCCTATGTATGTGGCAACCGTAAACGGGGAAACGGTATATGTTATACCAATGGAAGGAACAGGTTTATGGGGCCCAATTTGGGGATACGTAACTCTTGCAGGAGACATGAACACGATTAAAGGGGTTACATTGGCTCATAAAGGAGAAACTCCTGGATTAGGTGCGGAAATTGCGACTCCTAAATTTCAGTCTCAGTACATAGGTAAAACCATTTTTGACGGGAATACTTATGTTTCTGTGGAAGTTCTCAAAGGTGGGGGTGGAAAAGAAGATCCTCATGGAGTTGATGGTATTACTGGAGGAACAATTACATCCGTTGGTGTTGGTGAAATGTTCTACCGTTCGTTAGATTTATATGTACCTTATTTTAAAACAGTTAAATAGTATCAAATTATGAGCGAAAAAACTGCAAAAAAGGAAGGATTGTTCTCTAAGAAGAACATGAAACTTATCACAAATCCGTTGAACGATGAAAACCCAATTACCATTCAAGTATTGGGTATTTGTTCAGCATTAGCAATTACGGTACAAGTAAAACAAGCTATCGTAATGTCATTATCAGTGCTGTTTGTATTGATATTCTCAAACTTGATTATTTCTTTAATTAGAAACATTATTCCAGGTCGTATCCGTATTATCGTACAATTGGTAATTGTTGCGGCATTGGTAATTATTGTCGACCAAGTTTTGAAAGCATATGTATTTGAAATTTCAAAAGCATTATCTGTATTCGTAGGGTTGATTATTACTAACTGTATTATCATGGGACGATTAGAAGCATTTGCTTTAGGTAACAAACCTTGGCCTTCTGTATTGGATGCGGTAGGTAACGCAATTGGTTACGGGGTGATTTTGATCATCATTTCTATTTTCCGTGAGTTCTTTGGTTCAGGTTCTTTAATGGGTTACCCTCTTTTAGGTGATGCTGCTGAAGGTACTGGATTTTATGGAATGGGATATATGAATAATAACATGTTCATTTTGCCTCCAATGGCTTTGATCATAACAGGAATTATTATCTGGGTTCAACGCGCACGTAATCCTAAATTAATCGAAAATTAAATAGAAAGTCATGCAAGAATTGTTTAGCATATTTGTAAAAGGCATCTTCATGGAGAACATGATCTTTGCCTATTTCTTAGGGATGTGTTCGTACTTAGCTGTATCAAAAACAGTTAAGACAGGAGTGGGTCTAGGAGCGGCTGTAATTTTCGTATTAGGAATTACAGTACCAGTAAACTACTTATTAGAAAACTACGTATTGAAAGAAGGCGCTTTAGCTTGGTTGGATCCAGAATTCGCTGAGTTAGATTTAAGCTTCCTTAGTTTCATTATGTTTATCGCTGTAATTGCATCTATGGTGCAGTTAGTAGAGATGATTGTAGAAAAATTTGCCCCGGCACTTTACGGTGCTTTGGGTATTTTCTTACCATTGATTGCCGTAAACTGTGCCATCCTAGGGGGATCTCTTTTCATGCAAGAGAGAGCTTATTCTACTATTGGTCAAGCCACAGCTTTCGGTATTGGTTCAGGAATCGGTTGGTTCTTAGCCATCGTAGCTATTGCAGCTATCCGTGAAAAAATAACATATTCAAATGTACCAGGTCCGCTTCGTGGGTTAGGGATTACCTTCATCATCACTGGTTTGATGGGTATCGCTTTCATGAGCTTTATGGGTATTGAACTATAATTTGATAAAGAAATTATTATGGGTTTAACTACAGTAATAACAGTAACGTTAGCGGTATTCTTACCGTTGTTGTTCATCTTGGTTTCGGTATTACTTTTTGCGAAAGCAAAATTATTACCATCCGGTGCAATGACTATTGACGTGAATGGAGAGAAACAAATTGAAGTAGAAGCAGGGGGAACTTTACTTTCTACTTTAGGTGATAACGGTATCTTCTTACCATCCGCTTGTGGTGGTGGTGGTACTTGTGTACAGTGTAGATGTCAGGTGCATGAAGGTGGAGGTGAAATGCTTCCAACAGAAGAACCTCACTTTTCTAGAAAAGAAGCTGCTGAAGGTTGGAGACTTGGTTGTCAGGTGAAAGTAAAATCTGATATGAAGGTTGAAGTGCCGGAAGAAGTATTTGGTATAAAGAAATGGGAAGCTACGGTTTCTTCTAACTATAGTGTGGCCTCTTTCATTAAAGAGTTCATCGTAGAGTTACCAGAAGATATGGATTACAAAGCCGGTGGTTACATCCAAATTGAAATTCCTGAGTGTACTATCGATTTTAAAGATATCGATATTGAAGCTCATCCTGTAGAGCATCCAGGCGAGCCTAATAAATTCCAAAAGGAATGGGATAACTTCAACTTATGGCCTTTGAAAATGACCAATGATGAAGTAGTTGAAAGAGCTTATTCAATGGCTTCTTACCCTGCTGAAGGTCGCAAGATTATGTTGAATGTGCGTATTGCAACTCCACCATGGGATAGAGCTAAAAATGGTTGGATGGATGTTAATCCAGGGGTTGCTTCATCTTATATTTTCTCCAGAAAAACAGGTGACAAAGTTGTGGTTTCAGGGCCTTATGGAGAATTTTTCATTAAGGATACGGATACAGAAATGTTATACGTTGGTGGTGGTGCTGGTATGGCGCCAATGCGTTCGCATTTATACCACTTGTTTAGAACATTGAAAACTGGACGTAAAGTATCTTACTGGTATGGTGGTCGTTCTAAGCGTGAGTTGTTCTACACAGAGCACTTTAGAGCATTAGAAAGAGATTTCCCTAACTTTAAGTTTTACCTAGTTTTATCTGAGCCGTTAGAGGAAGACAACTGGAAAGTAAAAGAAAACATTGAATCAGATGGTGATGGTTTTGTTGGTTTCGTTCACCAATCGGTGATTGATAACTACCTTGTAAATCATGATGCTCCTGAAGATATTGAATTCTACTTCTGTGGTCCACCAATGATGAACAACGCAGTTGTTAAAATGTGTGACGATTGGGGTGTTCCTGAAGAAAACGTAGCTTTCGATGATTTTGGAGGCTAGGTCAATTAACATACTTAAAGAAAAGCTCCATAATTGGAGCTTTTCTTTTTTAAGCCCTTTTCTTTTATTGGGGGTCATGGCTATTGCTTCATGCGGAGATAGGACTTCAGTAACCTATCCTCAAAACAAACGAGCTATTAGTGGTGAAGCACAGGGTACTACCTATAATATTGTGTATTTCACCGAAGAAATTCGAATGGAAAAGCATAGAGTAGATTCTCTTTTAGATGAAATTGATTTGGCTGCTTCGGTTTGGGTAGATAGTTCGGTAATTAGTAGATTTAATCAATCTACCGAAAACCCATTTGAATTAACTAAAACTACTAACGCTTACTTTTTAGATAATTTCTTTTTGTGTAAAGAAGTTTACAAGAATACGAACGGGGCTTATAACCCTACGGTGGGAGCCTTAGTCAATGCATGGGGTTTTGGATTTAAGAACAAAGAGAATATGGATTCTTCTAAAGTTGATACGTTGTTAAGGAGCGTAGGTTTTGCAGATAATCAATTGCAATTAATCATCCCAAATGCCGGAAATCCGTTTATTACTAAATCTAATCCCAATACTCAATTAGATTACAATGGAATAGCACAAGGGTATTCGGTGGATGTACTAGCAGAATTCTTTAAGAATAATGGAATTGATAATTTCATGATTGAAATAGGAGGGGAACTCATTGCAAATGGACGTAAATCAGATGGCAGCTTTTGGAAAATAGGAATTGATAAACCTACCGATGGAAATTTGGGTCGCCAGTTAGCTGCAACAATCAAACTAGATAGTATGGCTGTGGCCACTTCTGGAAATTACCGTAAATTCTATGAAAAGGATGGGGTTAAATATGCACATACCATTGATCCTTTTACTGGGTTTCCGGTACAACATTCCTTACTCAGTGTAACAGTGGCAATGGCTAATTGCGGACTAGCAGATGCGTACGCCACTTCTTTCATGGTGATGGGCTACGAAAAGGCAAAGGCCTTAATTGCATCTAAACCAGAATTAGGAATTGAAGCCTATTTCATTTACAATGATGAAGACGGAAATTATCAAACGTACTTTACTCCGGGATTAGAAAAATCACTCTCTGAATTGGAATAGGAATGAGCAGAAAGTTGGTAGGCATATGGATATTGGTTTTGGTGTTTTTTTGGGGGGCGGGATGCCAAGAGTCTAAACCCCAATTAACCATTGCGGTGGCAGCCAACCTGCAATTTGTAATGCCCCAAATAATAGATGATTTTCAAAAAGAAACAGGCCAGTCGGTTGATGTGATCACAGGTTCCTCGGGAAAATTATATGCTCAAATAGTCAATGGAGCTCCCTATGATGTTTTCTTATCGGCTGATACCTTATTCCCAAGTCTATTAGTAGCAAAAGGAATAGGTCGTCCAAATTGGGAGGTTTTTGCTTACGGCACTTTAGTTTTATGGAGCTCAGATCCTTTTAATGAATCTGTAGATACCTTGTTATGGAATTACGCAGACACCTTTACGAAAATCCAAAGAAAGTGGGCGATGGCTAACCCTGAAATTGCACCCTATGGATTGGCCTCTCAGCAGTTTTTAAATAACAAGGGTCTTTTTGAATCCATGCAATTGAGCATGATAAAGGGAGAATCTATTTCACAAGTGAACCAGTTTGTTTACAGTAAATCGGTTCTCTTTGGGTTTACTTCGTATTCTAGTGTTTTAGCAAAAAAAGTGGATGCTAACCTTTGGAAAGTCATTCCTCGATCGGAATATGCCCCAATTCAACAAACGAGTATCATGTTAAAAGATTCAGATAATGCAAAGGCATTTATGGAGTTTTTAATGGGAGAAAAGGCTTCCAACCGTTTGAAATCATTTGGCTACGTACTTCCAAATTCATAACCTAGAAAGGTTATAAGACCCATATTTATTAATACATTTGATACATCCTGTGTTAGGGAAGTCTATGGATGTAACGCCTCTATTATTAACGTTTAAACTCGCAGCAATTACCACTTTGGTATTGATGCTCATAGCTATTCCCTTAGCATATAAATTAGCGTTTTCTTCCAGTAAGGTCAAACCTCTGTTTGAAGCCTTAGTCACCTTGCCGATGGTTTTACCACCCACTGTTTTGGGTTTTTATTTATTGGTAGCATTCAGTCCCAATAATGGATTAGGGTATTGGTTAAATGAGAACCTCGGATTACAATTGGTGTTTAGTTTCCCTGGATTGGTAGTGGCTTCGGTAATTTACAGTTTGCCATTTATGGTACAACCCATTCAGTCAGGAATGCAACTAGTTCCTAGGTCTCTAATGGAGGCTTCCATGGTATTAGGCAAAACAAAATGGGATACTCTTCGATTTGTGGTTTTGCCAAATATTAAACCCTCTTTACTTACTGGAATAGTATTGGCATTTGCACATACCATAGGAGAATTTGGAGTGGTTTTAATGATTGGTGGAAATATACCCGGAGTAACTAAAGTGGCATCTATTGCTATTTACGATGAAGTAGAGGCTTTAAATTATGGTAATGCGAATGCCTATTCATTGGTGCTAATTGGGATCTCAATTTTGATTTTATTCATCACCTTTTCCTATCGAAATTTTTCTAGCCTTAATAAATGATAGCGATTAATGTAGATATAGAATTAGGTGAGCAATCTGCTATGAAGTCTTTTCATTTGGAATGGAAGGGGAACTCCAAGCAGTTTATTACGGTTTATGGTCCTTCTGGAGAAGGCAAAACAACATTTTTACGTGCATTGGCGGGACTAGAGAAGCCTACTTCTGGGCGAATAGAAATAGAGGAAAGTATTTGGTTCGATTCCAGTACAGGTAAAGATATTCCAGTACAAGAAAGAAAATTAGGTATGGTGTTTCAAAACCACCGGTTGTTCCCTAATTTTACTGTGGCCCAAAATTTACAGTTTGCCATTAAGGGGAAAGATTGCCCAATTTTAGAACTTCTAATCTCAAAATTTGAACTAAAGGAACTCCTACATGCTAGACCGAATTCATTAAGTGGGGGACAAACCCAACGTGTGGCCATTGCTCAAGCTTTGGTGCAACTGCCTAAACTTCTGTTACTGGATGAGGCCTTTTCTGCGCTAGATTCCATTACTAGAAACAGAATGCAAGAAGCCCTGTGCTTTTTTAAAGAGCGATTAGATTTGACCGTTATCATGGTGAATCATGACCTTCATGAAACGCTGAAACTTTCAGATACCGTATTACTCATAGAAAAGGGAGTAATTGTGAAGAGTGGCACTCCTTCTGAGGTTTTCCAAAATCAAGTGAGAAAAGGGAAATCCTCCACGGGAAAGCTTTTAGAATTAAAGCAAGAAAATGGATATTACCTGTGTCATGTTTTAATAGGAAATCAAATAGTACAGTTGAAAAGAAAAATGGACCAATCAAATCAGCTGAAGCTAGGCGACTCCATTGATATTGAAGTATCATAAAAAAGCCTTGCTGAATTTCAGAAAGGCTGATTTTTTAGTTTGAGACTTGGATTAGATTGGCTATTGCATTTTCAACTATAGAAAACTTGAATTTAAAATTGGCTTTGCAGAGTATTTCCGGATACACATATCGGCTTTTTAAAATCAATTCAGGTTCGGTACTTAAAAAGAAACTTCCTATTTTCAACAAAGTTTTGGGAGTTGGAATTCCAAAGCCCATATGATTCACTTGGCGTAAATGAAACATGACTTCTGAGTTGGTACTGGAATTGGGAGCTGTAATATTTATGGAGCCTTTTAATGTAGACTGATCTATGATAAACTGGAATGCGGCAATCAAATCCTCGATATGAATCCATGCAAATTTTTGAGTACCTAATCCATGTTTACCTCCTAATCCAAATTTGGCAAGATTGTTCAGTACTGGAAATACTCCTCCCGAATTGCCCATGACTAAAGATACACGAGTAGCCACTTTTCTGGTATTTGGAGTTTCACATGCGTAAAAAGCTTTTTCCCAGCGTTTGGCAACTGTCATGGAAAAATCGTTGCCAATTTCTCCATTACTTTCGGTCATTTCCTTAAATAATGAATGTTTGTAAATGGTAGCGGTACTGGCATTAATCCACACGGAAGGTGGGTTTCGTAATTGACTAATTACACGTCCAATCAATTGAGTCGCATCCACTCTGGAAGCAAGAATTTCGCGTTTGTTGGATTTGGTGTATCTGCAATCTACCGATTTTCCGGTAAGATTTATAACTGTTTCCGCTCCTTCAAAAGTGCGCGCCCATGAATCGATGGTTTTACCATTCCAATTCAAAAAAGTCATTCCATTCTGTTTATTTGATTTCCCTCGGGTAAGGATGATGACATCCTTACCCTGAGAAACAAAATGCTTGGCAAGCTCTTGACCAATAAAGCCAGAACCTCCGGCAATGATTATTCGGCTTTTCATTACTCTGCGCCTAAAGTGGGTAAATCTTCAATTCGAGGTTCTTGATAAGCATTCGCTTTCGATTTTCTTCTGCCTCTAAAGAACATGAATAAATTGAGGAATAATACGACACCTAAATAAATGGAAAAACCGCCTATTTTTTCGGCTAAAGTTTCAATAAGAGTTTGAGTGGTTGAAAACTCCTGATATCTGCTGATTTCCAGTATGAGTAAAGCAAAACCAACGTTCATTAAATAGAATCCTATTTCAAATAAACGATTGGTGGCCATAGCAATGTCGTCACGACCATGAAAGATATCACGCATAAATACTTTTGAGTTTTTAAACAGGTTTCTAGCTACTAGAAAAGTTAATGCCAATGCGATGGGTAAATAAATGACATACGCTGTTACAATTAATGAATTTTCCATGATACTTAGTTTTTATGTTGATTATTTAGTTTCCGTTTTCTTACTAGGAATAAGGTGAGTAGATTAAAATAGTGGAGTAGTGCCAGCAGAATTATAATGTAACCCGACTGGCTCGCCACTTCTGAGATTACCTCGGAAAGAGAAGTAATGTAACTCCAATCGGTTAATGCATATACGGCATAGCCTAGATTTACCAGATAATAACCCACTAAAAGCATATTGTTTACCGCATGTGCGGTGTCCTCATCGTCAATAGCTTGTTTTACGTAAATATGGCCATGCGTGTGACATAGTTTTCCTACGTAAATGGTAATGAATCCAACAATAGGTAGGTAGGTGAGGTATCCGATAGTATTGTAGTCCATTTTATTTAGTTTTTGTACTTTCAATAAATATTGAAAGTTTGATTCAAAAAAAATATTATTTAAATAGTTTCATGAAGGTTCTTACAAACCATCCTTGATTGGAATTACTGATTTTTGTTAAGGAAGTATCTGCCAGCTCAGCCAACGATTTTATACTTTCTATTTGTTTGGTGAAGTGTGCCACTTCATCTTCATTTTTAGAAGTGCTTTCTACATTCTGAATTTCGGAAAGGACTTGAACTATTGGATCTAGCTCCGTGCGTTGTCTGATTTTAATCACGCGTTGCGCTACCTTCCAAATATCCTTCTCTCCTGTAAAAAACTCCTTACGTTCTCCCAGTTTGTGCTTTTTGTATACCAGTCCCCAATCAATAAGAGTTCTAATATTCATATTGGCATTCCCTCTAGATATCTTAAGCGTCTCCATCACTTCTTCTGCACTTAGCGGCTCGGTAGCCGTTAAAAACAAAGCATGTATCTGTGCCATGGTTCTGTTTATGCCCCACTTGGAACCTAAACTTCCCCATTGATTGATAAATTTTGCTTTTGCTTCTTCTAATTGCATGGTACAAATGTAAAAAACTTTTTGAACTTTCAAATAATATTGAAAGTTTATTTTAATTCGAACAATTTTTCATAAAATGTGCAAAGACAACATCACATTTTGTGATTTTAAATTTGCTTATTAAGGGTGGTTCTTTTTCCGCAGTTGAAATTGAACTATCGTCAAATTTTTTGAAGCCTTGGAGAAAAATTAGAT
>CAJXPI010000116.1 GCA_913057875.1 uncultured Flavobacteriales bacterium | reverse complement strand
CGTCCATAAGAATAAGAAAGGTTCCATTTTTCACCAATCAAAAATGGGAAATGGAATTTTATTTATCAGCTACTAGCAGACGAAGAGGTTGTGGTTACAGTTACTATTATGAAGAATGGACTCCTCCACCAATTGACCTTTTTGCAGAAGAACAACGAATTAATGATTCTTTAGCATTAGTAATGCCTTCCTCGGAATATCAGGATGCGGAAATAGAATTAAGTTTAATTGGATATCCCAATCCTTTTATGTCAACTATTCAAATTGATCGGTTACCTGAAAATGAAAGTATCCAGATTGTTGACATTATGGGCATTGTTAGACAAACCATTCCGGTACAAAATCAAACCTCAGTAATGCTGGATTTACCAGAATTACAAAAAGGCTTATACTTTATTCACTACGAAGAAAACGGACAAAAAAAGAATTACGCTATCGTAAAAAATTAGTGTTTTGTTTAGTTAGGTTAAATGGCGCAGAAGAGATTCTGCGTCATTTTTTAGTAACGCTCTTCCTTTTTATCCAAGCTGTTAAAAATGGATGAAACAAATGATAAAAGAAGGCTGAATAATACAGCCCACCAGAACCCATCTACACTAAAACCATCTAAAAATCCCGCTGCTAATTCAATAATAAACACGTTAATTACCAATAGAAAAAAACCTAAGGTGACTATAGTAATGGGAAGTGTTAAAATCACCAAAAATGGTTTAATGGTGGCATTCAACAAACCCAGTAATGCAGCCACCCAAATTCCTGTCATGAAATCATCAACATGCACACCAGGAAGAATATACTGTGTCACCATAACGGCTAAGGCTGAAATTAAAATTTTAACAATCAAATTCATATTTGGTTCTTTTCATACAAATATAATGCTTAACGATACAAATAAATCTGCGTAACATCTGTTACCTTCGCTTCAATTTTGGAAGTGTATTATTGCGTTCCAAAAACTACAAAATGAAACAACTCTTACCAGGAATAATCATTAGTGTACTGCTTGGGGTAATAGCCATGGCTGTTGCTCCATACATTCCTATGGTAAACTCTATTGTTTTGGCTTTATTTATTGGAATTCTAATAACCAATAGCTTTACCCTATCGGAAAGATTAGATAGGGGCATTCACTTTTCAGGAAAAACTCTTTTGGAGTGGGCTATTATTTTTCTAGGATTTGGGATAAGTTTTTCAGATATCACATCCGTTGGGTTATTTAGAGTTGGAATTTTAGCTGCAACCATTATCGCAATTCTGTTACTCACCTTTTTTATCACTAAAAAAGATTCCCGTTCAAAAACAAGGTTTCTTATTGGCTTTGGAACTGCCATTTGTGGCAGTAGTGCCATAGCCGCATTGGCTCCTAAAATAGGTGCAGCTAAAAGTGAAACGGGTATTTCAATAGCAGTAATAAACTTAATGGGCCTCATTGGAATGTTAGGAATACCATTGGTTTTTAGTCAAACTATGGCCGATGATATAGCGGCTCTTTTGATTGGAGGATCTCTTCATGGGGTTGCCAATGTGGCTGGTGCTGGATATGCCATGAACGAAGCCATTGGTGATTTGAGCTTAACGATAAAACTTGCACGTGTAGCCTTGCTCGCTCCATCTCTCATATTCTTTAATATGCTAATAAACAATTCGGCTAGCACTAAAGAGAATTTAAAGCTCCCGTACTACATCATCGGATTTATTGGGGCAAGTACCATCGTTTCGGTATTTGAATTACCCATGGCGCTTATTGAAACGTTTAGGGGCACAGGAAAGTTCTTACTTTCCGCAAGTATGGCGGCAATTGGCCTAAACATCCAATTCAATCAGCTATTAAAAGAAGGTAAATCGGCCATGAAATTTGGCGCTTTCATTTTTGGCGCACAATTGGTAATTATCGGAATACTAAGCTTGCTGCTGTAACTGTTTAGACTTAGCATACTGTTTGTAATACTTCATTGGCACCCACAACATTCCAAAACATTCTCCATCATGCTTACCCAAGTGCTTATGGTGCATTTTATGCGCTCTGCGTAAAGCCAACAAATACGGATTTTTAGTGTGGGTAAGCACTTTAATTCTTTGATGAATAAATAAATCATGCACAAAAAAGTAAACCGCCCCATACAAGGTTACCCCGAGTCCAA
Source organism: uncultured Flavobacteriales bacterium (assembly GCA_913057875.1). Classification (GTDB taxonomy): domain Bacteria; phylum Bacteroidota; class Bacteroidia; order Flavobacteriales_G; family Salibacteraceae; genus CAJXZP01. Next base: position 7,532 of record CAJXPI010000116.1, on the reverse strand, counting down.
TTCCTAGTGAAATAGTCCACCCATATAAGGACCAAGAACCAAACGAAAGAATGGCTATAATTGAAAAGAAGATGAAAAAAGAATCATTTAATTCAAAAACAGAATCGTGCTTGTGGCTTTTGGTATGATGATCTTCGTGCAAATTCCAAAACAACCCATGCATGATATATTTGTGCATCCACCAAGCCACACCTTCCATTAGAATAAAAGTGAGTAAGATAATTCCTATTAAAAGCATATTAGTGTATTGAGGTTACTTCATTTAATGGCCACAAAGAAAGGGAATTTAAATCGTAATCTTCGTTTCCAGTATCTTGAATAGTTTTTATTATAAATTTCTTGGTTTCCAATGGCACCACTGATTTTGGCAACTCATTTTTTAAATAAGCTAGGTCATTTTCAATATCATCTGCATACCCTAAAAATTTTGGAATACTCAATTGAATTACCACACGAAGAAAAATATTTTCCACTCCTTTATTTGTCGCTATAGATTCTTCTAACTGATCCTTCCCTTTATTAAATAACTGGTATTTAGAGTAGGGGTTAAATACATATTGAGCCATTGCTGAGGTACTCACGGCCTTATATGCGTTAATTATATTTTCATTTCCAAATATGGTATCAGAAACTTCCGTATCCAACATCAATTGAAAATCTGATTCTACTTTGGCCATTTGAAATTTAGCACGAAAGAAGTCTAGATTCTCCTGTGAAAATAATTGGGTAGGAATGAACAAAATTCCTACCCAAATAATCAACCTATAAACTATACGAACTAATTTCATATTAAATCGAGCTTGTAGCTCACAAACGATTTTGCCAATAGCGCAATCTTTACCGGATTGCTTACTCTTATTCTATTGTTAGCTACTTCTTCTACTTCTGCTTTGATTATATTTTTAAGTAGTCGCTTGTAATAAATGTAAGCCGTGTAAACTCCAAACCGAGCTTCCAATGGTAGCTGTTTGATACCAATGTACGCTTCCGCAAAATCTTCTGAAATCTCCTTAACAATTTGATCTTTTGTTTCTTCATTAAACGATTGGTTAGATAAATGCGGAAAATAAGTTCTATCCAAAGTTTCCATATCATCTTTTAAATCTCTTAGAAAATTGACTTTTTGAAAAGCACTTCCTAACTTCATAGCCGAGTTTTTTAGGGCCTCATATTGTTCTTGATCTCCGTTAACAAAAACCTTTAAACACATCAGTCCAACCACATCTGCCGAACCATAGATGTAATCCTCATAATCTTCGATAGACTCATAGGTAGATTTATGCAAATCGGCCTTCATACTCTTCATAAATGCATCAATAAGATGCTCATCAATATTGTATTGGTGAACCACCTGTTGGAAAGCATTTAATACTGGGTTCAAACTAATTTTTTGCTCTAAGGATAGTGCCAAATCTACTTCTAATTTTGCAAATAACTTTTCCTTATCATAATCATGAAACGAATCTACTATCTCATCTGCTAAGCGAACAAAACCGTAGATCGAATGAATGGCGCCTTGAATATTTGGTGACAACATTTTTACCGCCAAAGAAAATGAGGTACTATACCCTTTGGTAAACTCTTGACTACAGTTTTCAGACACATTATCAAAGATTGCTTTCATAAGAATTAGTTTTTATTAATTAAATCCGACACCAATTTTCCTGATATCAATGCAGGAGGAACACCTGGACCTGGCACGGTTAATTGTCCGGTGAAATAAAGTTGCTTTACTTTTCTACTCTTTAATTTAGGACGCAAAAAGGCCGTCTGAAATAAAGTATTTGCCATACCATACGCATTACCCTTAAACGAATTATAATCATCCTTAAAATCATTCACGCAGTAAGAGGTGCTAAATAAAATGTCCTCTTTTACCATCTGGCCCGTTAGATTTTCTAAACGGCTCATAATGATGTCGAAATATTTATCTCTAAGCTGTTGATTATCTTCTAAATCCGTTGCTAAAGGTATTAAAAAAACAGCAGCTTCTTTACCTTCTGGGGCAATAGTTTCATCTGTCATACTTGGAAAACTTGCATAAAACAACGGCTCTTTTGGCCACGCTGGATTATCATAGATTTCAATGGCATGATCATCAAATGACGTATCAAAGAATAAAGTATGATGTAAAACGTTTTTCAATTTTTTATCAAAACCTACGTAAAACAATAAGGAAGAAGGAGCCATAACTTTCTTATCCCAATATTTCTGCGAGTAAGCACGGTATTTCTCCGCTAACAATGTTTCCGAATGTTGATAATCCGCCCCCGAAACCACTAATTCTGATTTCACTTCTTGTCCGTTTATAACAACAGACCTTGCGGTCCCTTGAGAAACTTTGATCTCCGTTACATTACTATCCGTATGAAAGGTAATACCTAATTCCTCTGCCAAAGTAACGATACCATCTACCACAGATTTCATTCCGCCTTTAGGGTACCAAGTTCCAAGACCAAAATCTGCATAGTTCATAAAACTGTAGAACGCAGGAGTGTCTTGAGGCTTGGCACCTAAAAATAGAACGGGGAATTCTAGTATTTGACGTAATTGGGGGTGTTTAAATTTTGCTTTTACTTCACTACTGATAGTGGTTACAAATTGTTTAATCTCTTGAGCCGTGGTTCTATTTACTAATTCCAATGGTGATACACCTGGATTATATACCAAATCCTTAATGGCTATATCGTAATTGGATGCTGCCTTAGAAATAAATTTCTCTAAAGCTACTCCCGAACCTATTTCAATGGACTCAAAAGTTTTGTAAATATCAGCTAAGTTGTCTGCTATATCAACGTACTCATCCTTTCCGAAATAAACACGGTACGCAGGACCTAATTTCTCAAGTTCGTAATATTGATCGGGACTTTTACCAAAATCTTGAAAAAACTTTTCAAAAACATCAGGCATCCAGTACCAGGTAGGTCCCATATCAAAACTGAAACCTTCGTTTTTATATTGACGCGCTCTTCCTCCAAGTTGTTCATTTTTTTCAAAAACATGTACTTCGTAACCTGCCTTTGCCAAGTAGCATGCGGCCGATAATGAAGAGAAACCTGATCCTATAACTGTAGCTTTTTTCATTTTGTTTAACAAACATACAAAAACATTAAACAGTTTTGGTGGTTTGGATAAAAAAGACCTATAAAAAATATTTATAATGAATTAACAAAATCCTTAATAGAACCGTGAACATCAATATTTTTGGGGAGTTCATTAGATTTCATGTCCTTTACCCGCGCACCTAATACATCTAAACTATCCTGACTACCATCAATGATTTTTTCATGAACTTCATCCAAATACGAAGAAACTCTCTCTACTCCAGGAGAAACTGTAAAGTAACTCACAAAATGGACTTCTGAGAACACCTTTTGTAACTCCAATAAATTTTCAATGGGCACTGAAGCACCCAAATAAATAGATTTAAATCCTCTTAACAACAACTCAAAGTGCACGTATAAAAGGCCGAGTTCATGAATTTCATTTAAGGGCAGAAACAAAGCATACACTTTTTCCGATCCATCGCTTAACCCTTGTACACGCTCAATATTTAATAACAATTTTTGCTGAATCAAGGTAGAAACAAAATGCTCATGAACCGGTGTAATGGTATTTGTCATCCATAATACACCAATCTCATCCAACAACTTTAAAAACGTTTCTTGAAATATTTCTCGAAATGAACACACCGCCAGCATCTTATTATATGTCACGTCAAATAGCTCTTGATCGAAGTTGAGCATCGCCAACTTAAAAGCATTAATATGTTGCGCATTTGAAATGGATTCTATAGAAGTGGACTTTACATTATGATACACCTCATCTTGCGACATTTTAGCCAACTTGGAAATCTTAAAACCATTATTAACTAATAGCGAGACGTTTAAAAGCTTCTGCAAGTTTTCAATATCATAGGTCCTTATGTTAGTGCCTGAACGTTCCGGTTGCAGCAAGTCATATCTTTTTTCCCAAATACGGATAGTATGCGCCTTTACTCCACTTAGGTTCTCTAAATCTTTTATCGAAAAGCTGGTTTTAATACTCATTTTGCAATTTTGTTTACTTTTTCTCTTGCAAACTTAAACAATTTATTAGTTTTGCGATGCATTAGTATGAAAAATATGAACAAAAAAACCATTATCATTATCTTATTTACCGCCTTTCAAGTCGCTGTTTTTGCACAAACTAGCTCTATTAAAGGTAGAATATTTAACTCTATTAATAATGAACCCATTCCATTTGCCAACGTTATTATTGACAGCTCTACGGTAGGAGCAGCTTCAGATATTGATGGGTTTTATGAAATAAAAAACTTAGAGCCCGGAGAATATACCGTGACTTGTAGCACCATTGGTTTTGAGAGAAAAATCATATTTGAGGTAATGGTTAGTCCTGTTAAGAATACGGTCTTAGACATTCCTTTAGTGGAAGCAGCCAATAACCTAGAAGAAGTTGAAATTAAAGCAAAAGCCTTTCAAAGAGATGCGGAAAGCCCTATAAGCATGCGAACCATTAATGCAGCAGAAATTTATAGAAATCCTGGAGGAAACAGAGATATATCTAAGGTAATTCAAATTTTACCAGGTGTTGCATCTTCCACCGCCTTCCGAAACGACATTATTGTACGCGGAGGAGCTCCAAGTGAAAACAGATTCTTTTTGGATGGTATTGAGGTGCCTAACATCAATCACTTTGCTACTCAGGGCTCATCTGGCGGACCAGTGGGGTTGATTAACGTGAACTTTATTCAAGAGGTTGATTTCTTAGCGGGTGCTTTCCCTGCAAACCGAGGAAATAGCTTAAGTTCTGTTATGGACTTTAAGCAAATTGAAGGTAACAAAGATAAACTCACAGGCACTTTAATGCTGGGATCTAGCGACTTAGGCCTTACCCTTAATGGACCATTAGGCGAAAAGTCTAGCTTTATTCTTTCCGCTAGAAGATCTTATCTTGGTGCATTGTTCTCAGTTTTAAAACTTCCATTTTTACCGACTTACAACGACTTCCAGTACAAGCACACTTTTAAATTTAATAAAAAGAACACCCTAAATATTATTGGGTTAGCCGCTATTGATGATTTTGAATTAAATGAATCCGTAAATGATGGAGAAACAGACCCTGAAGTTATTGAACGAAATGTTTACACGCTTAATAATCTACCGGTAAATACCCAGTGGAATTATACTATTGGCGCCAATTGGACGCATTTCTCTGAGAAGAGTTTTCAAAATTTTATTGTGAGTCGTAACGAGTTAAATAACAAATCCATAAAGTATCAAGAAAATATTGAAGTACCTGAAAACTTAAACCTGTTATATGAATCTAGAGAGACGGAAAACAAGTTTCGTTTTGAGCATACTTACCGAAACAAAGGGTGGAAATTAAATGTAGGTACTGGAATTCAAAATGTACGATATTATAACTCCACCTTCAAGAAAACGGTAATTGACGGTCAGGTAAGAACTATTGACTTTGAATCAAACTTGAGCTTTGAAAAATTTGCTCTTTTTGGACAGTTGAGTAAGTCGGTACTAGAAAATAGGCTAGCACTTTCATTTGGAATTAGAACAGATTTCAATAACTACTCATCAGAAATGGGCAATCCGCTAGATCAATTGTCACCTCGCTTTAGCGCTTCCTATTCTTTAAACCCTAAATGGAACGCGAACTTTAACGTGGGCCGCTATTACCAATTGCCCGCTTACACCGTTATGGGTTACAGAAACAGTGCAGGAGATTTGGTAAACAAGAATAACGGAATTACCTACATTTCCTCTGATCACATTGTTGCGGGACTAGAGTTCTTACCCAAAGATGCCACCAAGATTACTTTAGAAGGTTTTCATAAATGGTACGGAGGTTACCCTTTCACCTTAGGAGATAGTATTTCTTTAGCCAACTTGGGTGGAGACTTTGGAGTCATTGGTAACGAACCTGTGGTTTCTTATGGTAAAGGACGTGCGTATGGATTAGAATTCTTAGTACAACAAAAGCTCACCTCCAGCGTGTACGGAATTGTTTCCTATACCTACGTTAGAAGTGAGTTTACCGATAAGAATGATGATTATGTGGCATCCTCTTGGGATAACACGCACATCTTAAATATTACTGCTGGTAAAAAGTTTAAAGGGAACTGGGAACTTGGAGCCAAGTTTCGATTATTAGGTGGTGCTCCTTATACTCCATATAATTTGGAACAATCCTCTTTAAAAGCAAATTGGGATGTAGCCCAGCGGGGTATTCCAGACTACGATAAGTTGAATACTGAAAGATTTCCTTTAACTCATGGATTAGATGTTCGCTTGGATAAAAAATGGTTCTACAAAAAATGGGCTTTTAATGCTTACATTGATATTCAAAACATTTACAACTTCAAAGCATTGGGGGCTCCATACGTAGATGTGGTTAGAGGAGATGATGGGCAACCATTAACGGACCCCACAAATCCGAACGCCTACCAAACACGTTTAATTGACAACGAAATTGGAACGTTACTTCCTTCTATTGGACTTCAATTAGATTTCTAGATATTTAGGAGGTAGGGTACTTACATACTCAAAAGACTCTGTAAGATATACTGCTAGTTCCTCGGGATTTTTTAAAAATCTTGGGGGCACTAGCACATATCCTCTCATGATAGTTCGATACTACTAAAACTCATTGAACTTTCATTTACTCATCAACTCTTTTTACGTTTCTCAGAAAATATAAAGCCTAGTTCACCGACTATATCCATCAATGAAAACATATAGCCATTGCCCGAGGTATACGACTTGGTTTTTCCTTTTCTTTTCAGCTCTTCGCATTTTTTAACCAGCGAATCGCAAAAAATCAAAACTTCTTTGGAATCCTTCTTTAATATATCAATCCACTAGCCCAATTCACTTGAGAAGAGAAGTCTCTAATAAAGTCATTTTCCATGTACAGGTCATGTCTTTTCTCAAGCAAAACCTTAGGAATAATCTCCATTTTCTGGTACCATAACTCATCAGGTGTATTCGAATCTTCCGCTCCAAAAATGAGTTTAATTTCGGTTTTGGGTTTAATTTCTTCTTTGCGTATTCGAGTACTGGAAATGGCATATAAACAACCTACTTCCCAACCTAATAAAGCGGCTTTCCACGCTATTGAACCACCTATACTAAATCCAATAACAGTAACAAAGCCTTTTTCTTTTTGGACTAATTCTTTTGCCGCTTTTTCCATTCCCCCATTAATCAACAACGCATGTTTTTCTTTTACTGGAAGACTAGGATTTATGCCTGCTAGTTCTAAAACGCAATACGTCTGTACCTCAAATTCGGTAGCTAGGATTTTCTGATAATCTTTCATCCAGTTTGAATTTTTCAATCCATGAATATCAGATAAAAGAATTAATCGTTTCGGAATCACTTCTCCCACAACCTTCTATTTGGTTAGTTCTGCAATGAAATACTCACGATCAACAAAACCATCGCCTAGCTTTCCTTCAATTTCCTCAGCGTAAGAAGTTAAACTGTAAGACTCAAATTCTGAGTTTACTACCAGAT
>CAJXPI010000115.1 GCA_913057875.1 uncultured Flavobacteriales bacterium | reverse complement strand
GAGATGCTCAGGAGTCTCGTGGGCTCGGAGATGTGTATAAGAGACAGATTCATAAGGTGTGGCCCGATGGAAAATCAGAAACTCGAACACACAGAATAAATCCAGGAATTCCAATTCCCGCAAAAACCACCGCCATTCATGGAATTTCGGATGAAGATGTTGCCAACGAACCTTCCTTTGAGACTTTAGCTCCCAATTTATACATCTTTTTAAATGATTGCGATTTAGCTGGTTTTAATTCTAATCGCTTTGATGTTCCCTTATTAGTAGAAGAGTTTCATCGTGTGGGATACGACTTTGATGTAACCGAAAGAAATTTAGTGGATGTGCAAAACATTTTTCATAAAATGGAGCAACGTACATTAGTAGCCGCTTACAAATTCTACTGCAACAAAGACCTTAGCAATGCACATAGTGCCGAAGCAGATACTTTGGCTACGTACGAAATCTTAGAAGCGCAATTAGGAAAATATACCGACCTTAAACGCGATACCAAATCATTAAATGACTTCACCAGAATGCACAACGCAGTTGATTTAGCGGGCAGGTTCGTGAAAAATGATGACGGAAAGACGGTTTTCAACTTTGGAAAACACAAAGGAAAAGAAGCCTCTAAAGTTCTAAAAGCAGAACCTTCCTATTATGGATGGATGATGAATGGAGACTTTTCACAAAACACAAAAAAGGTTTTACAAAATATTAGAAACGCAAACAAATAGAGCGTCATGAAGATTATTTGTATTGGAAGGAATTACGTAGATCACGCAAAGGAACTAAACAACGCTATTCCTGATGAACCCGTGGTTTTTATGAAACCCGATTCAGCCATTTTACAAAGCACCAAACCATTCTTTATTCCCAGTTTTTCGCAGGATGTTCACCATGAATTGGAGGTTGTTGTAAAAATCAAAAAAGTGGGCAAACATATCCAAAAGAAATTCGCACGAAAATATTACGACTCTTTTACGGTAGGAATTGATTTTACCGCACGAGATCTTCAGTCACAACTCAAGTCAAAAGGTCTTCCTTGGGAAAAAGCCAAAGCCTTTGATGGCTCAGCTCCCGTTGGAAAATTCATCAAATTAAAAGAATCAGAAAACTTGGATAATGTTTCATTTTCGTTAACCAATAACGGAGAAGTTGTTCAAAGCGGCAACACAAAAGATATGTTGTTTTCTGTAGATACTATTATCGAACATGTGTCCAAGTACTATACCTTAAAAATAGGAGATTTAATCTTCACAGGAACCCCCGCAGGCGTTTCTAAAGTAGCCATTGGTGATGTTTTGGAAGCTAAAGTCGGCTCTCAAAGCCTTCTCACCATTCCAGTAAAATAAACACCAAATAATCAAACCCTTGTACCACCCAATTATATTTTATAATTAGCCCCACGCACCTATGGCATATTTTTTTAATACGGATCTACTCCATCAAAAATGTTAAAAAAACTATTCAATACACTTAAACTATTTTTTTGCCGTTTGTCCAAAATAATACGAATAAATCAATTTTTCCAATCACCTTTGCATCCCATTTTAAAAGAAACAATCAATGAAACTTTACTACAAACTATTTCTTCTATTCTTAGCAATGGGAATTTCTGAAGCAACAAACGCTCAGTCCAAAACGGAGAAATACACACTAAGCGGATATATTCGCGATGCTGGCTCTGGAGAGGACCTAATTGGAGCCACTATTAAAATTAAACAACTAGGTACAGGTGCTGCTACTAATGTTTATGGCTTTTATAGTCTCACCCTTCCTAAAGGGTTTTACACATTCGAAATAAACTATATTGGATACCAAGCTCAACTAGATTCCTTTGAACTTAATTCTTCTAGAACTCTCAACTTTTCATTACAAAGTTCCGATCAAGTATTAGATGAATTCATCATCTCTGCGACTAAAGAAGATGAAAATGTAACTCAGGTCCAAATGAGTGTAGAGAAAATGAGTATTTCTACTATCAAAGAAATTCCGCAGTTATTAGGTGAAGCAGATGTTATTAAATCCATTCAACTTAGACCTGGGGTAACAAGCGTGGGTGAAGGTGCTTCAGGATTTAACGTACGAGGAGGAAACATTGATCAAAATCTTATTCTTTTGGATGAAGCTCCAGTTTATAACTCCTCTCACCTTTTTGGATTTTTCTCCGTTTTCAATCCAGATGCTATTAAGGATGTAACACTATATAAAGGAGGTATACCTTCTAAATATGGAGGCCGACTTTCTTCGGTAATGGATGTTCGTCAAAGAGATGGTAACGACAAACGCTTTTCTGCTACCGGGGGAATTGGCCTACTTTTTAGTAGACTTACATTGGAAGGGCCCATTGTAAAAGATAAGGTTTCATTTCTTGTTTCAGGTAGACGATCATATGCGGATTTATTTCTACAATTTGATCCAGAGCTAAAAGATAATAAAGCCTTCTTTTATGACCTTAATGCCAAAGTGAGTTGGAAGATTAACGATAAAAACAGAGTATTTGCTTCTGGATATTTTGGCAAGGATGTTTTTGGTTTTGGCGATGCCTTTAAAATGCAATGGGGTAATGCTACGGGTACCATTAGATGGAACCACATTATTAGCGACAAACACTTCATGAATATTACCGGGGTTTACTCTGATTATAGTTACGCTTTGGGAGTTCCACAAGGTACGAGCGCTTTTGAATGGACCTCACGTATCATAAACATGGAAGGAAAAGCAGAGTTCACCTACTTCGTATCTCCTAAATTCACATTCACATACGGTGCAGAATATCAAAATTATGAGTTTTCTCCCGGAGATGTTAAGCCTTTAGGTACAGAATCTAATTTCACACCTTTTGCGGTACAAAAGGAATATGCGCATATGCCTAGTTTTTTTATGGGTGCAGAACAAGATGTTACAAAAAAGTTCAAACTACAATATGGCTTACGCTACACCCATTATTTCAATGTTGGGGAACATGATTTGAATATTTATAAGGATGGAGTTGCCACAACAAAAGATGAAGTTGTTGAAGTAAGGCATTACGATAAGGGTGAAGTAATTGCTGACTTTGGCGGACTAGAGCCTAGAATAGCGGCTAACTATATTATCAATGAAAAACAATCGGTTAAAGCCAGTTACCAGCGGACGAAGCAGTACATGCACCTAATTAGTAACACCACTTCAGCAACACCAATTGACATATGGAAACCTGCAGGATATTACATCGATCCCGCAACCGCTGATCAATACGTTTTGGGTTACTTCCGCAACTTAAAAAAGAATATTTACGAAGTTTCAATAGAAGGTTACTACAAATACATGCGTAACTTGGTAGATTACAGAAACGGGGCAGAATTGCTTCTAAACGAAACTATAGAAACAGAGCTACTAACGGGTAATGGGGAAAGCTACGGTTTAGAATTCATGGTCAACAAGAAAAAAGGTAACCTAACAGGCTGGATTGCATACACACTTTCTAAAACTACGATGACTGTACCTGGATTTACTACAGACACGTATAAAGAAATGGCTAATGGTATTAATGGAGGAAATCCTTACGCTACCAATTGGGACAAAACACACGACCTAACCATTGTAGCCATGTACGATTTAAACGAAAAATGGAAACTTTCAGGTAACTTCATTTTTATGACAGGAAGACCTGCTACCTATCCAAATGGGGGCTACGCATGGGAAGGAAAAGTTTTGCCTGATTACCGTACGCGAAACACTTCTAGAATTCCAAGCACCCATCGATTAGATTTATCAGCTACCTATAAACTGAATGCTAAGAAAGAAAACTTTAGTCACTCTATAGCATTTGGACTATACAATTTATACGGAAACAAAAACCCATACTCCATTTATTTTGCGGCAAGTGATGAAAATCCATTTGTAACGCAAGCTAAACAGCTTTCTATTATTGGAATTCCAGTACCATTCATTACCTATAATTTCAAACTTTAATATCCGATATCATGAAAATTCAATTATTTATTATCGCTATTATTTCCGTCTTTACAATGAGTGCATGTACCGATGTGATTGATTTAAAATTAGACGATCCTACCCCTGTTTTAGTGGTAGATGGATTTGTAACTAATCAAGACACCATTCAGTCGGTGAGGTTAAGTTCTTTAGAAAACTATTTTGCACCTCAACCACCCGATTATTCATTTTACAAAACCGCGGTGGTTACGCTTCGGGAAAACACAACCGAAGTGGGTTCCTATACTTTTAATGACGAGAACCAACGATTTGAGCTCCAATTTCAAGGTAATGTAGGAAAAGAATACCAAGTTCATATCGTTCTTCCAGATGGAGAGTCATATTTATCTGCTTCTGAAATGATGCAAGATACGGTTCCAATAGATACCATTTGGCAAGAATTTGCAACTGAAGATGGTCCATCTTCAAGTAAAGGTGATTTCGTAGTAAAAATAAACACACAAGAACCACAGGGCTTGGGTGATATTTACCAATGGAAATCATACGTTAACGGGGTTTATAATTTTGAAGCCCAAGATATTTTTGTCTCAGATGACCGTTTTGTAGATGGTCAATACGTGTTAGATTTAGAGGTTTACAGTATGGACAACAAAAGCTTTCAAGACTACAAAACCGCTTCCCCAACGGGCCAGGTTTTTGTAACTATTGAACAAACAACCATTAATCAGCGCTATTACGATTACATCACTTTGGTACAGCAACAATTACTACAGGTTGGAAGCCCTTTTGCTTCGCCTCCTGCAGAAATTCGAGGTAATGTATACAAAGAAGGGGTTGATGAAGTATTAGCATTGGGCTATTTCTATACCTCATCTGTTGATGTCAAGTCAGTAGAATTGATTGAACAATAATTTTTTAACTGAGGAAAAGGATATCTTTCTTTTCCTCAGTTATTAACAACCCTTTTTTATGGCCCGAGGCTTGCTATTTTTGCAGCCAATTCCAATCGTTTATGCGGCTATTATTTTCCATTTTTTTCTTTAGTGTTTTTGGTGCTGTTTTGGGGCAAGATTTTGTATCCAATCGTATTGCACCCATGCTTAAATCGTCAAAGGGATACTCGGAGGTTATTCAATTCCCAAAGGATTTAAATAATTGGGATTGCCCACCGAAACTAAAGCATAATGCCAACGAGCATTTTACTTTCTTAGATTCCTTACCTTTAAACCCTCAATTTGAAGAAGAACTTCTTTCTCTCTTTATGGGAACTGGATGTACGGACTACTACCATTTGCTACTGGAATACAAGGACGCAAAACCCACGTACGATTCTTTACTTAGCCTTCAGAAGATTGACGTCAAATACGCCATTTTACCCTTAATTGTAAGTGGTTGTAATCCTACCTTAAAATACCAATCCGATAAATCAGGTGAATGGCAATTGTCATTTATTAATGCGCGTAAATACGGATTAGTAGTTAATACCATGGTAGATGAACGTAACTCTAGATTATTATCATCCTATGCCGCAGCTTCGTATTTAAAATTCTTAAATGAATATTATTTAAATAACGAACTATTAGTCACCACTGCCTTTCTCACTTCTGTTCCCTACGTAAATAAACGCATAAACCAATTAGATACGGTCAATGCCGTAAATTTTTACCACACTTTAGATCCAGAATTACAAGGCTACTTCTCTTATCTAAAAAGCTGGACCAATTGGATAGAGCACTTCAAAGCACCCAATTCCAGCAAGGAAATCATTAAAAGAAATCTAAAATCGGTCGAAAGTACGGATACTCTTGATTTTGCTACTATCAGTAAATTTATGGAAATTCCAGTATCACAACTCAACTCCCTAAACCCTGTATTGATTGGCCAGATGGTGTTTCCAAATGCAAAAACAGCATTCTCTTTACCCGAAGAAAAAGCACTTCTGTTTGAAACCAAATACGATGAATTCATTGCATTTCAAAAAGCGGAAGAACAACGTAAAAAAGAAGAACTCGCCAAGCTGAAAAAACAAATGGAGAGTGGTATTCCGGACCTTACCAAATACAAACCCATTACCTATACCGTTAAATCAGGTGATGTTCTGGGCAAGATAGCGAGTAAGTACAATGTAAAAGTGAGTCAAATCAAACAGTGGAATCATTTACGCTCAGACCGAATCAATATTGGGCAGAAATTAACGTTGTATGTACCTATTGATGCCAATGAACCAAAAGAGGTCGTTAAGGACAATAAAATTGAAGTGAAACCAACGGAAGCCATACCAGGCATAGGAACGCCAACGGTTTACACAGTTCAAAACGGGGAATCTTTATGGTTGATCGCTAAGAAATTTCCCGGAGTTTCGGCAGAAAACATTATGGAATGGAACGGCTGCACGGATAAGATTAGCCCAGGCATGAAACTAAAAATTTACAATCCAGAATAATTAATAGCGCACTGTGAGGAACTTCTATTAAAAGAAAAAACTCTCACTCATAATTTCATCATATTTGATAGGCATTTGCAAGGGTAATTTATGAAACCAATTCAAACACTTCTTTTTCTAGTAGCAGTAGGCTTTTTATCATTAGCCATGGCATACATCACTCCTAAAGATGGGTTTGATTTTGGGAATGATGTCAAGTTAAAATTTGCTTCCTTGGAAGAGGATTCCATACCGGAAGAAACCATCGAAAAGATTGAAGACTTGGAAGCTTTTTTAGAAGAGGTTGAAATTGAAATCGACTCTACCGCTATTAAAGACTCCATTCGATTAGCTAAACTAGAACGTAGAAAACGCTTGTCAAAGATTCAATGGAAAGATAACGACCGTTCCGTTCTAGCCGGTTTATTCACAGCCTTGGAAGAAACCAAAAACACTAAAAAGACTAAAGTGAGAATCATGCATTTTGGTGATTCACAAATTGAAGGTGATCGAATTACTAGCGTGATTCGAAATCAAATTCAAAAAGCATATGGAGGAACGGGAGCTGGTTTAGTCCCTCCTGTAGAAGCGGTTCCTAACGCAGCCATCAAACAAACCAATTCAGAAAACTGGAATCGTTTTACTTTATTTGGAAGAGTAGATACTAATGTGCACCACAAACGCTACGGACCGCTTTGTAGTTTTGGAATGTTCACCTACCCTACCGACACCAATTTTACAGAAACGCAAGAAGCTTGGGTGCAATTTGAAAAGTCCAAAATGACTTATTCGCTTACCAAACGTTTTACACAAGTTAAACTTTTCTACGGACACAATTCGCAAGCATTTATTACCAAAGTCCTTATTGATGATAGTACGGAAGTTGATTCCAAAATTGTTCCATCCACCGAAGGGTATGCCTCTTTAGATTGGCACTTTGACTCTACTCCTGAAAAATTAAAATTTGAATTTTTAGCGAAAAAAAGTCCCGAGTTTTATGCTTTTTCATTTGAGGGAGATTACGGTGTTACCGTTGACAACATTGGTTTACGTGGCAGCTCTGGAACTTTATTTAAAAGACTAGATAGCGAACAACTTTCGGGTTTCATGAAATCTCAACCCATTGAACTCATAATTATGCAGTACGGTGGAAATACCGTTCCTTACATTACTTCTGAAGAAAAAGCGGAGAAATACGGGCGTTGGTTTAAATCGCAAATCACGTATTTGAAGAAATTAAATCCGAATGCGGCATTTATCATCATAGGACCTTCTGATATGTCGACAAAAGTAGATGGAAAATACACTACTTACCCTTACCTAGAATCGGTGAGAGATGCCTTGCAAAAAGCAGCGTTTGAATCTGGAGCGGGGTACTGGGACATCTACGAGGTCATGGGCGGAAAAAACTCCATGATTAGCTGGGTAGAAGCAGAAAAGCCAATGGCTGGAAAAGATTATGTACACTTTAACAGCAAAGGAACTCGAAAAATTTCTGAACTCTTTATGAAAGCCTTTTGGCAAGAAAAAGAAATTTGGGAACAAAGTTTGAAGACTTCAAAAACGGATACGACCAATGTTCAATAAATCGAAACACATATCATTAGGGCTCGCCTTCTTTTTAGCTTTGGCTATTGGCATGTTCACGCAGTTTTCTAATATTCATGTAGATCCCACTTTTGTTCCTGCGCCTCGTTTAAATCCAAGCGAAGAATTGAAATCATACAATTTCATTAATTACGATAAAAATGTTCTTGAATTTCCGGGTAGTACGGATGGGTTTCACCGCTTTTTTGATAAGCTAGATACCCTTGTCACTTTTGGTAAAGGAAATGTAAACATCATGCACATTGGAGGTTCGCACGTGCAAGCCGGAATGCTATCGGGAAGAATGCGAGAAAACCTATTTACTCTAGCCGATGGTATAAAAGGAGAAAGGGGATTCATTTTCCCGTACCGAATGGCCCACACCAATAACCCTGGCAATTACAAGGCAACATTTACAGGCGACTGGGACGGTTGCAGAAATGCACTGAAGAAAAACCATTGTCCCTGGGGCTTATCGGGCATTACCGCAACTACCTATGATACGCTTACCACCACCAAATTGTATTGCATTGATGAAGCGCGTGTTTCATACAAATTCAATAAAGTACGTATTTACCATATGGCTACTCCTGAGTCGTATACCGTACGCCTAGATACTTCAATGATAGTAGATACCGTTTATACGGATTCTATTGTAGGGATTACCACTTTTGAACTAGCTCAAAACTACGATACGTTACTTTTTGAAACGGCAAAAACCGATAGCTTACAAGAATACTTTGTTCTACAAGGAATTCGATTAGAAAATGATGACGAGGGATTAACCTACAATGCTATTGGCGTAAATGGCGCTTCGGTTCCTGCTTATTTACGTTGCCAGTATTTCCAGCCCCAGTTAGAAACCAATGTTCCTGATTTGGTGATTTTTGGTATTGGAATTAATGATGCGTACATGCCCTCTGATCGTTTTCACCCAGAAGAATACGAACAAAACTACCGTGATTTAATGGCTATGTTTAGAACTGTTAATCCTAATGTGCAGTTTTTATTCATGACCAATAACGACAGTTATTATAAAAGAAGATACCCAAATAAAAACGTATTCGAAGTCCAAAAAGTCATGTACAAACTGGCCAAAGAATACAATGGAGCTTACTACGATTTGTTTGAAATTATGGGTGGATTAAACTCCATTCGTCTATGGGAAAGAGCTGGGCTTGCCCAAAAAGATAAAGTTCACTTTACTCGAAGAGGATACCAATTCAATGCCGACCTACTTTTTGTGGCATTTAGAGAAGCGTATGGAGATCACCTAGCTTCAAAATATTACACGCATTTACCAGAAACCACCAACAGCAATACCAACTAAACAGTGAAACTGGATTACAACAATATCTCCGATTTATTCCTCGCTTTTAAAGAATTCATCATGCAACCGCTCATTTTTACGCGGCTAGAATTCTGGGTGTTTTTTGCTATTGTCATGGCGGTTTTTTCCATGGTGTACAAAAACAAAAGCATTCGTAACGCGTGGCTATTTGCTGTAAGTCTATTCTTTTACTGGACTACCTCCGGTTTCTTTATTAGCATCCTATTATTCTCAACCATATCGGATTACTTGATTGGTTTTAGAATTGCGAACGGTAAAACCCAAGGCATCAAAAAAGCGTGGCTTTCACTTAGTATTTTCTTGAACTTATTCATGTTGGTGTATTTTAAATACGCTTACTTTTTTACGAGTTCCATTAACAACGCTTTCGGTACAGAATTCGAAGTAATGAACCATTTTGCCTACATGACTAACTTCATTTTTGAAAGTGGGTTTAGAGTGGATTCCATTCTTTTACCTGTAGGAATTTCATTCTTCACCTTTCAAACCATGAGTCTGTCTCTTATACACATCTCCGAGCCCACGAGACTCCTGAGCATCTCG
>CAJXPI010000114.1 GCA_913057875.1 uncultured Flavobacteriales bacterium | reverse complement strand
AGATGCTCAGGAGTCTCGTGGGCTCGGAGATGTGTATAAGAGACAGGTTCAAGACACCGCAAATAATATCTATTTAACAGATAATAAAGGAAAAATTCTTTGGCAACGAGAAGTGGAGGGACAGATTTTAGGTGATGTACAACAAATTGATATGTATAAGAACAACAAATTACAGATCACATTTAATACAAACTCTCATATTTATCTAATTGACCGAAATGGAAATGATGTAAAGAATTTCCCGATCAATATTCCAAGTTTAACATCGACTTCCATGCTAATTGCAGATTATGAAGAAGATAAAAACTATCGATTTTTGATCCCAGCAAACAATGGACATATTTATAATTTTGGTGTGAATGGGCAACCCACAAGGGGCTGGAACCAACAACCCACAAAACCAGCAGCTGCACAGCCCATAAAATTTGCACGAATTAAAGGGCGTGATTATCTGATTACGGTTTTAAGAAATGGTGAATTATTGGTTTTAAATAGACGTGGCGAAAAAAGATTAAGGTTAAAATCTAAAATCAATCATTCTATAAAAGGAAATTACTTTTTAGCACCTGGAAGTCAACTATCGAACACTTTTATTTACGCTTTTACAGATCAACAAGATTTGGTTCAAATAAGTTTAGCTGATGAAAAAGAAACTCTGTTCTCCATCCATACAGACTCCATCACCATGCATAACTACGCACGGATTGACGAAGATTTGCGAAAAGAGTTTTTGATGACCACCAGGAACCGAGTTACTGGATATTCTTTAGACGGTAGAGAACTTTTCCACTTCAGTACTCGAAATCAAATTACAGAGATACCTTATATGTATCATTTTAATGAAACTCAATATGTGGGTGTAACCTCGTTCAATGAAAATAAGATTTTCTTGATTGAAAAAAACGGAGAAAACTTATCTCCATTTCCCTTAAAGGGGGCTTCTCCATTTACAATTACAGACATTAATAATGACGGTCGTTTAAATGTACTAACCATTGACCGAGATGGCTACCTATTTAATTACACTTTAAACTAAGAATACTTAAGGTTAAAGGATAATTATTGCAGGTCTTGAATGGTGCATTATTCCTATATTTTTTTTAATTTTCCAATCTAACAAACCCCCGGTAATCGATGAAAAAACTGATAATTGCTACGTTACTATTGGCTACAAATTATGCATCTGCGCAAAATGTAATGAGCCTATATAATATGCGACACATACCTCAAGTGGTCTATGCCAATCCTGCCTTCATTCCATTAGGAAGGGTTAATGTTTCTATTCCAGGTTTAGGTTCGCAGTATGCGCAGGTAGGAAAATCAAATTTTGTTACTTCAGATGTTGCAAGCGTTGATGAGTTTGGAACTTTACGGCTGGATGTAGATAAGTTTTTAAATGGACTCGAGGATGAAAACTTATTGTATGCGGCAAGTTATTTGGAAGCTTTGCATATTGGATTCTCTGTAGACAAGAACTATTTCTTTATTGCCAGTAATGACCGTTTAACCGGTGAGTTTATATTCCCAAAGGAAATGGCGGCATTAATTACGGAAGTATATGATGAAAAAGGAATTGTCAATGGACATACGATAGAAGGAACCAAAGTTCAATATTCTCATGTTAGAGAATTTTCATTGGGCTGGGCCCGAAGTTTCACCAATGAACTAAATATTGGAGCACGTGTAAAATTGTTATCAGGTATAGCTAATATACGGACCAACTCTTCTGCATTTGTGGTGGAAACGCCTAATGCCAATAATGATTTAGCTTCATTAATTGATATTAATATGCAAACCTCGGGATTAGAAAACTATTCAGACTATTCAGAAAACCCTCTTCGAGCCATTGCAGGATATTCAAACTACGGATATGCTTTAGATTTTGGATTTGATTATAAATTAAATTCAAAATCTAGAATTGCAGCAAGTGTGATTGATTTAATGGGAACCATCACCTGGAAAGAAAATGTTAAGAACTATGTAGCCGAGGATGTTCGCGTGGATTTTAACACCATTGATTGGAGCGATTTGGTAAATCCTGGTTCCAGTGATGGTCTAAGTGGAATTTACGATAGTATCGTTTCAAAGGTGGATCCAACTCAAGAGAAACTGGCATATGAAACTATTACACCCACAAGGGTTCTGGCCTCGTACGGATACTTTTTAACGCCCAAGATTGAAGTTACTCTTTTAGGTGAAGGAGTCTTCGCAAAGAATTATTTTGAACCCAGACTTCGAATTGGGATTCAAGGAAGGGTAAAACGATTTTTAAACTACATGGTTTCGTATGCCATTGTAGATAATCAAGAAGAAGTAAATAATTTGGGAGTTGGATTTGCTTTAAATCTGGGGCCCTTGCAAGTACACGCATTAACAGATAATATTTTTGATCCGTTACTATACAACAATAGCTTCAACCCCAGTTTAAGAGTGGGTTTAAACCTAACCATGAACAGAGATTATAGATAATATATTCTAAAGCATTCCTAAACATGAACAAACTTTTACTACTGCTAATATGCATTCCAATTTTTGGTTTTTCTCAAGAAGATCAATCTTGGTTCAAAGAATACCAAAAGTTAGAAACAAATTACAGATATGGTAAATACTATCAGTCTTCCTCTACAGTACGTTCTCTTTTGCGTAAAATGGATAAAAAAGGCGAATTAACCTCATACCAACTCCCCGCAAAAGCTTTATTCTACAAATATGAAGGGGCTATTGGAGAGCGTCTAGGAAATGACACTTTACTATTAGATGTCATCCAACAATGGGATACTTCTAGCCTTAGTAAATCTGATTCTTTACAAATTATGGGAAATTTAACCATGGCGACTGCTGCTTTTGGTTATCAAAATTTCGAACAAGCAAAAATTCACTTTGAAAAAGCGCAAGAATTTATCAACGAAAAAAGTGACCCTAAAGGATATTGGGCTCAAACTATTCGAATTGATTTGATGCATTTGTACGTATCTACCATGAGCTACAATCAAGCAAAGCAATTTATTGACTCTACCATTTCGTATCAAGAAAAACTATCGGTAAGAAATCAAATGATTTACAATCCAAAAAAAGACAAGGAAGAACTCACCAAACTAAAAAAGAAAGAATATAGTGCACGACAAAACACCCTTGGGGAGTTAATGGTAATGCGTGGTGATATAGCCTTAGGTCAGGGAGATTTGAACGCTGCAGATTCTATCTACGTTAAGAATAGAGCCGACTTGCTTCAAATGGTAAAGAAAAAAGAAATGAGCTATTTGAATAATAGGTATGGCTACACTAAACTTAGGGTTTTAAAAGGTGATCCTTATGCTGCTTTAGATTTAAAAAATATTAGAAAGAAATACGCTACAAATGTTCGGTATGCCATTCCGAACCTGAAATATTTGGACATTTTTGAAAATGAAATACGTGCAGCGGCCCAACTTGAAAATTACTCCAAATACAATAAAGCAATTAAGCAATATGAGCGAGAGGTTCAAAACAATTACAAGAAAAACTCTACGCACGTATATACCGGTGAATATTTGAATCAGTTACAATATTTATCAAAAGCAAAGTATAAAGTATACGGGAAACAAATGTCAAAACAGGCTCTAAAAATAGCGGACTATTATGGTTCAAACGATGCGGGTCAAGTTAGTTTTTTATACGATTTAGCAAAAGCTCAAATCAGTTTATACGATTATTCAGGGGCAAAGAAAACCTACGAACGAATTGTGGAGATTGCTGATTTCAATAATTCAGACTCCAGTTCTTTTTTCTACAATGCCAACCTAGAGCTGGGATCTTTTTATTTGAATTATACTTCGGATTACGGTATTGCCGATTCTCTGTTCCATAAATATTACACCGTTTTTGTGGAAAAAGAACTCCATCCCTATCACCCTTTTTATGGACGATTTTTAACCGACTACGCTCAAATTAGCTCCAAGAAAGATGAATTTAAAAAAGCTATTGGGCAATATGAACAACTGGCCGAAATTAACTCCGTTAAATATGGTGAGTCTACAGAAGAATATGCTTTAATTCTTCAAAAAATGGCTCAGGTTCAAATTGACTTGGGCGACTATACTTCGGCTCAAGAAAACTTGGAAAAAGCGATGCAAATTTTCAAAACGGAGAAAAAGACTAAAACGCAAAACTACATTTATACCCAACAGGCCTTGGGTGAATTATATGCCATAAATGGAGATTTCCCTAGCTCGAGGAAAAACCTAAATGATGCCTATCAAAATGCAAAAAGATTTGCCGTGGTCAATGAAATGCTTCCGGTTACGATGCAGGAAGGATTAGCAGAATTATATTTTGAAGTGGGTAAATATGATAATGCTGAAAAAATTCTGCTAGAAACTGTTTCTCTAAAAAAAGAAAAGCTGGGAGAAGATAGCCCCGAACTTATTAATACCTATGCACTATTAGGACAGTTATACTTAGTCCAAGGAAAGTTAATCGAATCAGAAAAGATGATTAACAAAGCTGTTGCCATTAGTTACGCTGTTTATGGCGAAAATTCCCTGCGGTATTTGGAAAGAAAAACCTTGTTAGGTGAGGTCTATTTCAAAATGGGTGACTACAAGAGATCCGTGAGCGTTTATAATTCAATTTTACAATCATTTGAGTCAAAGTTTGGACCGATGTACTTAAACATTGCCGATTTATTATTAAAGAAAACTCGGGTGCAACTAGAAATGGAAACCCAGTTAGAAATAATGATGAATGACTTAAATAGGGCTAATGATATAATTACACAAAATGTGAATGATCATCATCCTATGATTGCCGAGGTAACGGAGCTAAAAGCTATGGTTTATATTAAGGAAAAAAACTATGACCAAGCTCTAATTCAATTACAAGCGGCCAATTTAATTTATTCTTCAACCTACGGGGATAATCATTATAAAACAGCCGACAACCAAGTTAATATGGCTACACTCTACTACAAAAAGCAGGGTTACGTTAATGCACATTTATTTTATGACAAAGCATTATCTATTTACAAGAAAATATTTAGTGATTCACATCCTAAATATGTAGCTACCTTGAGTAAAAAAGGAAGAACATTTTACGCGCAAAAGAATTACAAAAGTGCTGCCGCTACCTTGAGAGAGTCTACCAAAATGTACCTTAGTTATATCAATACTTATTTTCCTTCTCTTTCAGAAGTGGAAAAAGCAAACTACTGGTCGAGTATACAAGGTGATTTTGAGTTATTTAATTCGCTTGCTTTACATTATTACAGAGACGACAAGGGTATTATTGGTGAAATGTATAACAACCGATTAGCTACTAAAGCTATTCTTTTAAACTCCTCGGTAAAGCTGAAAGAAAGAATTATGACCTACGGTTCTCCAGAGATGATTGAGGAGTATCAAACTTGGCAGAGTAAGAAAGACCTTTTGCTGAAAGCTCAAGGTATGAATCAACCTACACTTGATTCTTTGGAAATTAACATTACAGAATTACGTTCTCAAATTAATTCATTAGAAAAACAATTAAGTGAGAGCACGGAAGGGTTTGCACAGAATTATGAGAGTAAGGCCGTAAACTGGGTCATGGTTAAAAATAAAATGGAACCCGAAGAAGCTGCCATGGAGGTTATTCGTTTCAATTACTTTGATACTGAATTTACGGATTCGGTCATTTATGTAGGGCTATTTGTTTCGAAAGAAACCAAAGACACTCCCCAAATGGTGATTCTACCTAACGGGAATGACTTAGAAACAAAATATTTTAGCTACTACCAAAATGCGGTTAAGCAAAAATCGGAGGATAGAAAAACCTACGCTCAGTATTGGGAATATTTTGACTCTAAGCTTAGAGGTAAAAAGACGGTTTATTTTTCGGGTGATGGAGTGTACAACCAATTAAATCCAGAGACTTTTATTAACACAGATAAGCAGTATTTGATTGATAAGTACACTTTTTACTTTATTAGTAACACTAGAGATATTGTAGAACAAAGTCAGAAAGGCCAAACGGTTTACACCAATACTACGGCAGTAATGTTCGGGAATCCTCAATTTGAAGATGAAAATAGTACGGGAGAATCGGTAAACACCATTACTCCGTTAGACGCTTTACCTGGGGCAGAACTTGAAGTAAATATGTTAGATAGTTTTCTCACATCCAATGACTGGGTTACCATGAAATATATTGGAAAAGAAGCTTCGGAAACAGAGTTGAAGCAAGTGGAAAGTCCAAGAATATTGCACATTGCAACACATGGTTTCTTTATGGCAGATCAAACTGCAGAATTAGAATCAGATTTAGTTGGTGGTGAACAAAAACAAAAAAGTAATCCGTTACTTAGATCTGGGTTATTGTTTACTGGAGCTGGACCATTATTAGCTACAGAAAATGTATATAAATTCAACCAAGAAGATGGTGTTTTAACGGCTTTTGAAGCCATGAACCTGAATCTGGACCATACAGAAATTGTTTTCTTGAGTGCTTGTGAAACGGGACGTGGAGAAGTTAAGTCTGGTGAAGGTGTATATGGTTTACAACGTTCATTTTTGGTGGCTGGAGCCCAAAACGTAGTAATGACACTTTTTAAGGTTGATGATGCCGTGACCCAAAAATTAGTTACCTTATTCTATACCGAATGGGTGAAAACAGGAGACAAACGTTCCGCGTTTAATAATGCGAAAAAGGCCATTTTAGAAGAATATAAAGATCCTATTTATTGGGGTTCTTTTATTATGGTAGGATTGGATTAATTGAACTGGTGAAAAGATCAATTTCTATTTCCTCTACCGAGGATAGTTTTAGTATATCCAACCAAGGTAAATTCACTCTGAAAAGAATTTTGATTCCATTTATTTTGGGCTTTTTAATGGGTGTTATTTCCTCCTATTGGACATCAATAGGTAAACTTCATGCATTCCTAATTGGGTGTGGCTTTAGTATATTATTCTTGACGATAGAAGTAATTGCAACCCTGTTAGCCAAAGTGTTCTACACGGAAATCATTATTAATACCAAGGCAACGGAACTTGGGATAACTAGGCATAACTTATTTTCAAAAAAACATTCTCAAAGTTTTGAGAAATTTAGGCCCCACCAACTCGTATTTAAAAAGTTTAACCAGAGGGGACGTAAAAGGTATGCTCTAGAACTTCACGGGAACAGGGTTATCTCTTTATTGACTTTATCCAACCAAAAGGAAGTAATTCGCATCCAAAACCTTTTGGAAAGCGCATAAAAAAAGTCTCTCCAAAAAATTGAAGAGACTTTAACTATTATTGATTCCTTTTTATTTCTTTTCCTTTAATTCTTCCAATCCAATTTTGAATAAGAACATATTGTAAGCGTCCTGAAACTCTACAATATTTGGTTCTTTTTCAATGGCACTTTCATAATAAGGAATAGCATTTAAGAACAATTCTTGATCTTCAAAATAGGTAGCAATTACCATATCCCCTATCGCAGACTTTTCTGGCACTTCGCTTCTCAAAACGCTTAAATCAGATTCATATTTTGCTAATTCAGAACGCGTGGGTACCTCTAAGGAAATATACCCAGAATTAGATTCTTCATTAGAGGCATCAGCCACTTGAAGTTTATAAATCTGTCCAGGGTTCATATTCAAGCTAGCAAAATCAATCGTAATATTTTGTGAATTAGTATTATCATTAAACACTGACTCCTCGTACGAGTCAACTATTTTAATAGAATAAGACTCCACAGTAGATTTTGGAAACCATTGCACCTCACCTTGACTACTTGCAATTTTAGTAGTTTCCGGTAAGAACAATACAATTTCTTTATTCTCAACAGACCTCTCAACAGAACCTGTATATTTCATATTACGAGCCGTGTTATCATCTACCTTAGTCATATCATCAACTAAAAGGGACAAGTACTTTTGCGCCATAGAAGAACTTCCACTAGCTAAGGCCTTCGATAAATCCTTTACGTAATAAACGCCACCCTTTTTAAGTTCTAATGCCTTACCTTCAGTACTCACAAGTCCAACATAACTAGAAGAACCCGTAATAATAATTTTATCATCTTCAAAAATCTTTAGGCCAGTTGCAATTGGAGTATATTTATCAGGATCTGCGCCTCTTTGAACCATACAGGTTCCTTTTGCTGCCAAGGTTTTAAAAACCATTTCTTGCGCTAAACTGGTAAAGCTTACTCCCGCAGCGAACATAAATAGTGCTAACTTTTTCATTGTAATAGTTTGATTAGGAATCACTCAAAATTGAAGTATCTACGAAAGTAACGATTTTTTATTTAATATCCTCATAATCAGCACCCGAAATATATACTACTTTTGGACTACTAAAACGTACTATATATGAAATTGCTTCTTCGAAAGAGTGTTTTAATCTGCACTATTTTCATCTTCTTGTTCCTGGGGTTGTTATCCAAAATTCCAGTACAGTTTGAGTCAAAGTTGCTAGACCCAATCGGAAATGCTTTAAGAGATTTTGAGCTTACCGATTTAGTATTTAGTCAACTCAGAGAGGATCAAAGAATAGACACTAATATAGTACTCGTCAACATTGGGCATTTGAGTCGCTCAGAAATTGGGAAACAAATTGAAATTCTGAATCAATACAAACCCAAGGTTATAGGAATTGATGCCTTTTTTAGATCAAAGAAGGATTTTTCGGAGGACATTCCTTTAATCATGTCTTTATCGCAGGTTGAAAACCTTGTTTTAGTTAGCGATTTAGAGAAACCTACCAGGGACTTTACGTGTTTTGATTCTCTTTCCACATCGCATCCTCAGTTTAATCAGTTTGCCGCAAATGGTTTTGCGGATGTTATTACAGATGATGAAAGCTTCAGAACTATTAGACAGTTTTCACCCCAATTTTGTTTTCAAGACTCTTCCCTACTCTCGTTTCCCGTTAAGCTTGCTCAAATTTTTGATTCTGCAGCAGTAGAAAAGCTACTTACACGGGGAAATGAGAGAGAATCCATTAATTGGCGAGGAAATTTCACAAAATTCTATAGTATTGATTATCCCGAACTTCTTAATGAGGACATGGACTATTCTTTTATTAAAGATAAAATAGTGATTATGGGTTTTATGGGTGAGCGGGTGATTGGAGAACCGTCACTAGAGGATACGTTTTTCACCCCTATGAACCCACAATCTGCTGGTAGGGCTTACCCAGACATGTATGGGGTGACCGTTCACGCCAATACGGTTTCTATGATATTAAACCAAGATTACATTAACAACCCTCCTGCTTGGGCTGCATTTGTAATCGCATTTATTATTCTATACCTAAATGTGGCCGTTTTCATTTGGGTTGGAGATCATTACAAACTCTACTACGACCTCATTACCAAAGTGGTGATTTTAGTGGAAGTGGCACTTTTATTGGGTACGGTTATATTTATTCTAAACAGCTTTAATTTCAGATTAAATTTATCCATTACCATCATTGCCCTAGTTTTTTCTGGTGACCTTACCGAATTATATGTAGGGTCATTAAGAGGCCTATCCATCAAAGGACTTCGAAAACTGGGTTTGAAAATGGATAATTATAAAATAAAGGAAGACTAATGTCTTCTTAAATAAATCTTTTGCCCCGACTTTAGAGATTGATTTTTCTTCAGTTTATTGTATTGACGGATCTTACTTTGTTTAACGCCATATTGCTGTGAGATGGTCCAAATGGAATCTCTTGGACGTACAATATGGTAGGATGTTTTAGATTTCCCACGCTTCGGTTGTAAGTATACCACTTGTCCTTCGGTGAAACGGTAATCCTTTTTTACGTTATTATACATGGTAATTTGCCATGGGCCCATTTCCATTTTTTTAGCCAAACTTTCTGGAGTATCGCCTTTAGAAGCCTTAATGTATTTGCTGTCTCTTATACACATCTGACGCTGCCGACGATCTACTCTGTGTAGA
>CAJXPI010000113.1 GCA_913057875.1 uncultured Flavobacteriales bacterium | reverse complement strand
TCTACACAGAGTAGATCGTCGGCAGCGTCAGATGTGTATAAGAGACAGGTCGACAATTAGCCAAATTTTTACGGACTTCTTGTTTGGCAGCATTTTCATAAAAGAAACCAGGTATTCCTAATTCTTCTCCTATGCGTTCTCCTAATTTGTGAGCGTATTTAGCCGTTTCATCAATACTAATTCCAGAAATTGGAACCAATGGACAAACATCAGTAGCACCAAAACGAGGATGCTCTCCAGAATGCTGACTCATATCAATAAGCTCACTTGCTTTTTTGATTAAACGAAACGCAGCTTCTATCACTGGCTCAGGTTCACCAACAAACGTAATAACCGTTCGGTTGGTAGCTGCGCCTGGATCTACATCCAATAAGCGAACTCCATCCACGGTTTCAACAATGTTTGCAATCTCGTTAATTTTATTTATATCACGACCTTCACTTATGTTAGGTACGCATTCTATTAATTGTTTTGTCATTTTCTGATATTTATTGTCGCAAATGTAATTATGGTTGTAAAATACGAAGAGTAGGTTCAAAGGTTTCTTTAAACAAAAGTTGTTAATTGCTTATTGGATAGTAAAACGTGATGCATAAATAGGGTTTCTTGAGGCATTGAATGTATTTGAGAAATACTAACCGTTTTTAAAACTGCATTTCGTTTCATTTTGATGGTGCTGGAATTGGTTTTTCCTCCACCAAAATGATGAAAGTCTATCATATCCTCCGCCTGTAGGTCAGGTTTATCTACCCAATCCTTAAACCAATTTTCTCTTTCTTTTATCGTTTCGGAAGAATAGAGCGTAGCCGATGACCAAATATGAGGTTCTTGAAAGCTGTAGGTAGCATATGAGGCCGTTTTTTCATCCCACCTTACTTCTTCAATCCTTTTACTCTGCAGGTCAAAGTGCACTAAAGTGAAAGGCTCAATGTCTGGTAAATGGTAGTTGGTTTGAAATTCTTTTAATGAACTGTATTTAAATGCATCTAGTACAACAATACCACGGCTCAACCGATAAGGTGGTTGATGCTTGTGTTTAAAAAAGGCCCCATTAAGTAATACCATCACGCGTTGATTAGAACTCGCGGCTAGCCATGTTCCTCCGGCTTTAGGGTCTTGCGGAAATGTGATGGTTTGTTTGTTGACGTTTTTTGTGACCGGAAATTTACTATCTCCTCTACTAATATGTTCATCTCTATTAGAGGTAATAGAAATGCCTGATTGGTTATTAATAAATGTTAGTGTACACATATTGGAAAGCTATTATTTTTTATACAAAATGAATGCGTTAAATTACTTTCTTAACATTTTTAAGTTCGTAAGCTCTAAATAATCTCCATTTTGAGTTGTTGGTGTGTTATAAATTTGAGAGGAAACAAATATTAACTAAAATTATGATTATGAAAAAAGTATTACTTATTGCAGTAGGATTAATTGTTGGAACCAGTGTAATTGCTCAAGAAGATGGCGGTGGCGCTAAATTTTTTGTAGGTGGAAATGCCTTATATGGAACAGATAATGTGAAAGATGGTGCGAGTTATTCTAATTATGAATTCGGACCTACTTTTGCTTATATGTTAAACGAGAAAATGGGTGTGGGTATTAATCTCTCGTTCACTGGAGATACATGGAAACAAAATAATGACGTAAATAATGAGGTCAAAAATTCAGGCTACAATATTTCTCCATTTTTTAGATATTATTTTGCAGGAGCTGGAAACTTTAAGTTTTATGGTGATGTGAATGTAGCCTTTGGAGGAGGAAAAGAATTAACAACGGAAGATAATACCAATGACAAAGAAAGTAAATACAGTTCTTTTGGATTTGGAATTAATCCAGGAGCTCAATATTGGTTTACCGATAATTGGTCTATGGCTGCAGAAATTGGAATGCTTGATTATGTCAGTAGAACGGATAAAAAAGGAGAGGTTAATGGCGCAGGAGAGTCAATGGAAGAAGTTACAAATCAATTTGATATAGGAGGGGTATTTAATTCTCTAAATCTATCTTTGTTTTATCATTTCTAAAGTTTGAATAAACTTATCAAAAGCCCCGCTAAATGCGGGGCTTTTTTTGTTATTAACAATGGTAGGGTTAAAACTGTATAGAAGTAATTACAAACTTTGGTAAGTTGATTTTTAGTTTAGTTTCATTATTATACTTAAACAAAAAAAGAGATGAAAAAATCTATTTTAACAATAGCCGCAGTTGTAATCTGTGCGGCAAGTCTAAAAGCCCAAGAGAAAACCTACAAACCCGAAGGAGGAATGAGTTCTTTAGAGGTGACATTTGATCCTACAGCAATTTTCAACGCTAATAGCTATGGAAGTATGTTTGGATTAAATTCAATTGGCGGATTAAATCAAGGTATTAAATACCGTAACTGGATGAGTGAAAATATGGCTGCCAGAGGAACGTTTCTTTTTGGATTGGTTAATCAGTCTTTTGCTAAAACGGATTTTGACTCTCAAGGTAATGAGGTTGATTTAGTGGATAATTCTTTTGAATGGGCATTGCAAATTAGACCAGGGGTTGAGAGACACTTTAGCGGAACCAGTAGACTTTCGCCATACGTTGGTTCGGAGTTAATTATTGGCTACGGAGCGAACAAACTTACCTCAGAAAGGTTAGATACGGCAGATGCAGTGGTTTCTGACGTGGTGAAAAATGACCCAAATGAACCTTGGAGATATGCAAATGGATTTACTATCGGGTTCGGGTTAATGGCTGGTTTTGATTACTATGTGGCGAAAGATTTGTACTTGGGATTGGAAATTAATTACGCAGTAGCGTATAACAAAGCCAATAAGATTACGCGTGAAGTAAACGGCATTGAACCTGTAGAAACAAAAACAGGGTCTAATTGGTATATCAATCCTTCTTCTATGGCTAACCTAAAGTTGGGGTGGAATTTCTAAAAAAAAAAATGAGTGAAAAGAGAAAGGGAAGTGATTTAAATCACTTCCCTTTTTTTATGTCTAAATAATTGACTTCTCGATAAATATATGAAAAGTAGACAGAAGAGCATGTCTATTAATAAACTTCTATTATTTTCGCAGCGCTTTTGGTTCTCATAAGAGATTAAAAGGGAATTCCGTGTAATTCGGAGACTGTTCCCGCAGCTGTAAGTTTCAATCAACGTGTTGTATGCGTTGAATTTATTCAAAAAAATGCCACTGCTCTGTTGAGTGGGAAGGCTTTGAGGTAAAGAAATGAGTCAGAAGACCTGCCAAGGGTAAAATTTATTGCTTTCGGGATAAAAGCAAGGGTTCAAGTCTCTCTGGCGTCCTGCCATTTCCTTGTGTCCTTCTGGAATCCCTAATTTTTTTATTTATTAATTAGTTAAAAATTTTAGGATGATTAGTTTTTGGTGAATTTACATTCACTATAAAACAACATGTGACCTAAACAAAAGATTACACATGAAGAAAATTTACAATTTGGCTGGTATGGCCGTTTTGGGGTTAATGTTAAATGCTCAAAACACAAATGCACAATTGGTTTCCGACTTTGAGTTTGCGAATTTAGATCCAGAAACCTATTGGGATGGATCTGACTTAACCGGATCAAATAACACCACAAATTATACGACCGTTTTTGAAAGTGGCGATGCGGGATTCCTAAACGCATGGGATGTAACTTGGGGTTTACCTGGCTATTGGAAAGATGGTTTTGCCATTTCAACGCACACCGATTCTACCACTTCAGGTTCTGGGAATTTATTGAGTGCAAAAGCGGCATCCGGAAATAATGCATCATTAACTTATTTAGTGGGGCAAAACGGGGCCGCAATGGAGTTTTTAAATACTGCAGCAGATACCTCCGTTTCTGGAATATATTTAACTAACAATACCTATGCTGCTAACAGTATGCGTGATGGTGATGGATTTGCTAAAAAGTTTGGAGGAGCTTCTGGAAACGATCCGGATTGGTTTAGAGTAACCATTAAAGGATTTGATTCTAACGGTGACTTATTGTCGGATTCGGTTGATTTTTATTTAGCAGATTATCGTGACGCAAACAATGCAAATGATTACATTCTTACCGACTGGACTTTTGTAGACCTTGCTTCTTTAGGTAATGTAAAAGGTTTGGTTTTCTTTCTTAACTCTTCTGATTCGGGGTCTTGGGGAATGAATACACCGGCTTTTTTCTGTTTGGATGACGTACTTTCTCATGGTTCTTCGTTGGTAGATTTTGAAGATTTAGGATTTTCAACAGCTGATTCGGCTTGGGATGGAAGTGACCTTTCGGGGACACCAAATGACCCGAATTTTGTTTCTTGGGTTTCCGATGGTGATGCAGAGTTTTTTAATTCTTTCTCTACTTCTTGGGGTGGGTACTGGAATAGCGGCTTTGCCATTTCTAACATGACCGATTCTATTACTTCTGGTTCAGGTAACTTATATAGTGCTAAGGCCGCACAGGGCGCATTAGGTTCAACTCATTATGCCGTGGTTCAAAACGGAGCAAATATGCGTTTAACGGGTAATGCAGCAAACACTGTAGCAAATGGTGTGTATATTACCAATTCCACCTTTGCCTACAACAGCATGAGAGATGGAGATAATTTTGCAAAGAAATTTGGTGGAACGAGTGGTGATGATCCGGATTGGTTAAAGCTAACCATTCGAGGTTATAATAACGGGAATTTAAATGCAGATACAATAGCCTTTTATTTAGCAGATTTTAGAGATGCGGATAACAGTAAAGATTACATTTTGAAAGACTGGGCGTATGTTGATTTATCTGGCTTAGGTGTGGTTGATAGTATCACTTTTTCTATGAGTTCATCTGATATGTCACCTTGGGGAATGAACACGCCATCGTTTTTTGCATTAGATAATTTTAATGACATTAGTACTTCAACCAATGAGGTAACTAATTTAGTGGCTAATGTGTATCCAAATCCAGCGCAAAACCAAATTGCTATTCAATCAGCATCTGGAATGGTGGAATTGGTTCAAATTTTTGATGTGAGAGGAGCTTTACAATTAACGGCTACTCAGGTTACCAACCACAGCGTAATCAACATAGAGAATTTAGAGTCAGGAGTATATTTTGTAACGTATTCAGAAAACGGAGCAACTTATACACAACGATTAATTGTACAATAATTTAATTTTGATGGCTCACTGAATTTTCAGTGAGCTATTTTTTTAGCTATGAAAAAAATCATTGGTTTACTAATAGGGTTAAGTTGTTCCATCGTTGTTATGGCGCAAGGGCCATTTGCTCCTCCAGCAGACTCTGCCGGAACTACAGCAATTCATAAAGACTCTAGTATTGTTGCTGCCTGGGTAACTAACTGTAAAGTTACTAGAGGACCTCAACACTTACCAAACTCTAGTTCTCCCTTGGCGGATGTAGGTACCGAAACGAGCGCCCTTGGATATCCAGATGGAGATGTGCTAAGTCTAGGTGACGGTGGTTCGGCCATAGTAGAGTTTTTGGTGCCGTTAAGTAATCACCCGGGATTTGATTTTGCCATCTTTGAAAATGGAATTATTGACCAAAGTAATGGGGGAGCATTTTTAGAACTGGCATTTGTAGAAGTAAGTTCTGATGGAATAAACTTCTTCCGGTTTCCGAATGAATCCTTGACACAAACGGATACGCAAACTAATCCGTTTGGATACACTACAGCTAGTAATATTAATAATCTAGCAGGAAAGTATAGTGTAGGATACGGAACTCCATTTGATTTGTCCGAATTAGATACTGTAGTAGGATTAGATATCAATGCCATTACGCATATTAAAATTATTGATGTAGTAGGAAGTATTGATTCTCGTTACGCTTCTTACGATAGCTACGGAAGAATTATCAATGACCCTTTTCCAACTTCATTTGAGTCAGGTGGGTTTGATTTAGATGCCGTAGCTTGGGTTGATTTATCCTACATAAACAGTTTGGATGATCCAAATGCAAACGTGGTTTCGGTTTATCCAAATCCAGCGCAAAACTATATTCGTATTCAAACTAACGCCCAAAATGGAAGGGTGGTAGTTAGAGATGTTCAGGGTAGAGTAGTACTGGAATCGGAAAACATGCAGTCCGAATTGAATATAGCATTCTTACCAAAAGGAATGTACATTGTGGAAGTGGTGATTGAAAATGAACGCTCCATCCACAAAATAATGAAACAGTAAATGATTCAATCAAAGCCATTGTTGACTTTCAATTTCCTTTGTTCGTATAAACTGAAAAAAGGAATGGTGGCTTTGATTGTTTTGTTTTTTAGCCTGAACATTTTTGCCCAAAAATCGGATTCTGTAGAGTTGGAAGAAATTGTGATAGTTTCCAATAAAGTGTACAAAATACCGGCTTTACAATCTCAAAAAATTACTGCTGAGGTATTGCAGACTTCTAGTACCCAAAGTTTGGGTGAAGTACTTAAAAATAACTCTACCGTTTTTATTAAAGATTACGGACCATCTAATATTCAAACCCCAACTTTTAGAGGAATGAGTTCCTCACATACCAAAATTTATGTAAACGGATTAGATATCAGTCCGGGAAGTTTAGGGCAAAGCGATTTAAATATTTTACCCAGTTATTTATTTGATGGAGTAGAACTAAAGTTTGGAAATACCAGCTTTTCAGAAGGTCCTGGGGCCATTGGTGGTGGGGTGATGCTTTCAACTAATAGCAAGGGAAGACGCAAAGGTTCTACAGGTAATGTTGGACTTTCGTACGGAAGTTTTGGCGCAATGACAGCACAAGGTGAATATGCATATACGGGAGAGAAATGGCGTTCCGTTACTCGATACATCTTTCAGGATGCTAAAAATGATTTTGAGTACAGAAACGTAGCTCAAAAAGATTTCCCTACCCAAACCCAAGAACATGGCGAAAAACAGCAGCATGGCATTTTGCAATCTTTGATGTATTCGCCCAATTGGAAGAACTATTTTGATGTTATGATTCTGGGTTCCATGACCGATAGAAATTTACCTGCATTAATGACCAGTACAAGTCCTTCAAAAGAAACGCAGGACGATCAATTATTCTCGGCTCAAGTGGGTTGGAAAAATTACATCACCCAAGGAATGTCCAAACTAGTGGTGGGCTACACGCATAATAAGCTGCATTATCAAGATCCAGATGCCGGAATAAATTCTACTACCGTGAATCAAAGAATTCAAGTACGTGAAGATTTTGTGAAAAAATGGAACGACCAATGGAGTACAAAAGTGATGGGGCTTTTTGAGTATTCCGAAGCTAACAACCCCAATTATGGCGGAAAGGCGGATATGATTCAAGGATCTGTGCTAGCTGGAGTTAAAGGACATCCCGTAAAAAAATGGGAATTTGGTGCCTACATTCAACCCACATGGAATAACAACGATTTTGAATTCTTACCTATGGCTAGTTTGGCTTATATGCCTTGGGGTAACGGAAACCTAACTTTTGGCTTAAACGTGTCTAAGAATGCACATTTCCCTACCTTAAATGATTTGTATTGGGTGCCTGGAGGAAATCCTGACTTACAAGCCGAGAAATCAACAAGCGGAGAGATAAATGCGCATAATGAAGGGAGTTTGTTTAAAAAATGGCTGCAATATGAAATTGAGGTTGCTGGATTTATGGGATCGGTAGATAACTGGATTCTTTGGCAACCTACCGACAAAAGTTATTGGGAAGCCCAGAACATAAAATCTGTAGAACATAGTGGCGTAGATGCTTCTTTGAAACTGTCTAAAAAAGTGAAAGATTGGAAAGGAACTTTTCACTCCAACTATCAATTTGTAAATGCCATTAATAAGGACGTGGAAGATGAATCTTTAGACAAACAATTGATTTATACCCCACAACACATGGCCAATTGGTTGCTGCGCGTAGATTATAAGAATTTCTGGATGCAGGGAAATTATACCTATACTGGAATTCGATACATTACTACTTCAAATTCGGCTTATTTGCCCGAGTATGATTTGGTGAATCTAAGTGCAGGTTGGTATTTGACACGTGGCAGATACGGCCAATTTCATTTGCAACTAGACGTCAATAATATTTTCGGGAAAGAGTATATGTCGGTGGCATATAGAGCGATGCCTGGAACCAACTTCAATTTTTCATTAAAGTACATTTTAAAATAATGCGTAGTTTCTCTTCATATATGTTTAAGGGGCTAGCAGTCATTGCATTGTTAGTTTCGGGGTGTACAAAAAACTATGAGGATTACGGGCCGAAAGGAGATAGTGGTGAGGTAGTGATTCCAGAAGCTACTTCGGTAATTGTGGTAAATGAAGGAAACTTTATGTTTGGGAACGGATCCATTTCTTGGACGGATTTAGAGCAAAATACCACCTCACAAGAAGTCTTTAAATCGGTTAATGGATTTCCGCTAGGGGATGTACCTCAGAGTATGATTATTGAAGATAGTTTGGGTTATGTGGTGGTCAACAATTCCGGTAAAATTGAAATGGTAAAGATGCCTGAATTTACAAGTGTGGCCACCATAAATGGTTTTACTTCTCCCAGACAAATGGCGGTAGTGAGTGAGCAACCTAAAATAGCTTGGGTAACCGATTTATATGCCGATAAGATTTGGGAAGTCAACCTAGATACCCGTCAAATTACTGGGTCTATTGCTTCCCTAGGTTGGGATGAAAATATTGCCGTATGGAAAAGTCTAGCCTTGGTTTTAAATAAAAAGGATAGTGTCATAAACGTTTTTGATATTCCAACAAAGTCTAAGATTAAGACCTATCAAGTAAGCAGTGGAATAGTAGGTTTTGAGTTTAGTAAATACGCAGAGTTAATGGTTGTGGCTAAAGAAGGTATTTACCGTATTGATTTGTTACTAGATGGTGTTTATGAAGAATATGCCTTTACGAAAGAAAGAACGCCTCTTAAAATGGCTCAGGACACGATTAATGATATCACTTATTTCTTGGATGGTGATGTTTACCGATTTCAAAACGGTATTTTGGATGAGGTAGTTAGTGTTCCTGCGGGAGCTAATTTTTATGGTTTGGCGGTTAACTCAGGTAATGTGTATGTAACGAATACAAAAGACTATGTGCATCCCGGAGAGTTATTGAAATATGATATCACGTTTCAAGATCCTACGACCTACCCAATGGGGGTAAATCCTCAATTTATTTTATTCCCATAAAAAAAGCCACCCTATTGCGGATGGCTATTTTTATTAGAGATTGATAGGGTGGTAGCTTATGCGGTAGCCGCTTTGCTAAACATTTGAATTTCGTTGGCTACAATTTCGGTAACGTAACGAGTCGTACCTGTTTTGTCTTCAAACTTTTTGTTATTCAACTTTCCTTCAATGGCCACTTCCTGGCCCTTGGTTACGTATTTCTCAATAACAGTAGCGGTAGGTCCCCAGGCTACAATATTGTGCCATTGGGTAGACTCTACTTTTTCGCCTTTTGCGTTTTTATAGCTTTCATTGATAGCAATGGAGAACTTTGCTAACTTTTTACCGCTTTCTAAATTTACGATTTCTGGGTTTTGACCTAAACGTCCGATTAACTGTACTTTGTTTCTTAAATTGTTCATAATAAAGAGTTTTAAAAATTAATGATTATTTGAGTGTCGTAATTCCTTACAGCTGATTGGAATAGTTTGACGATGCAAATATTGAACACCCCAAAAGATTTAGTCGGTTGGTAGTCGTTTACTAGTCGTTTGTAAACGTTTACAAACGTTTGTTGTCGGCTAGCTAGAATTTTTATGCATTTCATTTTTCTAGTAGGGATAGGTGATGAGTTGAAATTTTAGGTAGTAATTAACGAATTCATCAAAAAAAATAAAAGTTGAATTTCTAATTTGTTGATTATTAGTATTAAATTGTAGACGATGACTTTTAGGTGACAAATGTCATTTTTCAAAAAGACTTTCATCTCTTTTTATACTATACCTGTCTCTTATACACATCTCCGAGCCCAC